>JAQICC010000361.1 GCA_027858735.1 Salinivirgaceae bacterium | reverse complement strand
CGCTCTAAGGCTTTATCCTTTTCAAAATATTTTTGATATTCATTGAAAGTTGTAGCTCCAATAGCACGCAGTTCACCCCTTGCCAGTGCTGGTTTTAGAATATTGGCAGCATCCATAGCCCCTTCTCCGCCACCAGCGCCTACCAATGTATGAATTTCGTCTATAAACAGTACAATTCTGCCCTCCCCAGCAATGACTTCTACCGCTTTCAATCGTTCTTCAAACTCACCTTTGTAATTCTACAACCCTAACAAAATTAAGATCCCACTAAATGCAACTGTTCCACCGGCAATGGCATGAGTATATCTCTCCAGTTTACCAATATTTATAAAACTTACACCAAAATTTAAAAGCAAAACCATTGCTGTCATTGTTGCTAATGTAGCTATACCAAATACAGCAGTAACCGATATTACACCAATAATTGAATGCTGTGCAGCCGGATACATTAATATCGGAATTAATGGTTCGCATGGGCCAAGAACAAATACTAAAAACAATATCCATGGAGTAAGGTTTTTTGCATTCTTTTTATGCGTATGTGTATGTGGTGTTTTTTCAGTATCGGCGGTTGAATGCGAATGATTATGTTCATGTTTATGAACTACCTCACCATGCATATGTATATGCTTATGTGGTTTGTTTAAATAAGCTTTTCGTAATCCCCATAATAAATAAACTGTACCAAAAATAAGGAATGCCCAGGCTGCCCAATCTCCACGAACCGATTCAATAAATTCTAATTTACTAACACCTATTCCAAAAGCAACCCCAATTGTCCCCAACAATACGGAACTTCCAATATGTCCAACACCGCAAATCAAGGTAATCCATACCGTTTTAAACGTTGTCCAGTTTCTAGCCTTCGACATAACAACAAAAGGAAGATAATGGTCCGGGCCAAATAAAGTATGTATAAAACCTAATGTAGCTGCCGTAATTGTCAGAATTATTAATTCATTATTCATCTGTCTAAATTTTATTTTAATGGTTAGATGAAACATCCATGTGAATTGTCTCGCTTGTATGTGTTAAACATGATTATCATGGTTGTTTCATATTTTTATATTAAAAAGGTTCTATTATAAATATTTCATGTCTATTAAAATCTGTCCAATAATTAATCGCTAGTTTTTCGATGTAAAGCCAGTAAGCATCTGTTAACAAACCATGTTCTTGAATTCCCAGCTTAATATCTTTTCTCATTTTCATTGCAATCTCCGGTTTAAGCGAAATATGTACTTTTCGATTATTAAATTCAAAGCTTGCGGATGGAATTATAGAAATACTGTCAGAAACAGTTATTAATCCTTGCCCTATGGTCGCACCCGTACTAATTTGAATCCCATCGTTAAAGCAACTTAATGGTGGTTTTGCTCCAGCAAAAGACTTAACCTCTAGGTTATTAACTCCCACATTAAAATACTCCATTACTCTAATCCCCATTTTTGCACCTATTATAGAATAAATCCCTGTATGACCATGTATTTCATTTGTCATGCAAATTGCTTTCCATTCAATTAAACCATAATTTTCAATTGTTACACTTAAAATTTCAGCAAATTCAGGTTTGTACAAGCTTGAATCAATTGGGAAATTTATAAATACCCTATTATTTGTAGCCGTTGCAGACTCTAATAACTTAGCTATTGTTTCATTAATAAAGTTTTGGGATATACCTTTGATAACTGAAACAAATCTTAAATTATTTTTTGTTTCAGCTTTAAATAAAATAGGAGTTGTAAGGTATATTGGAACGATATCATCCCACAGTTTTAAATGTTCTTGTTCTATTCGCACTTTAATTTTAGGCTGGGTATGCACAACCTCAATTTGACGTGCGTAAATAGATTCTGCTTCATTAATACTTTCTATGTAATTCTTGTTTACAGTGAATCTATCTTCTTCATTAGAAACAACATCTAACTGAATTCCTGTTTGCTTAATAAAATCATAACTTTCCGGTGAAACTATATAATTAAAACCATCTTCAACCTTATGATTATTGTACCAAATTATCCTCTCAATTTTATCGAATAAATTCGGGTTTTCTTTTATCCAATCAGCATAAGTTTTTAGAGAACCCAAAGCTATTAATGTAATTTTATTACGATAGCCCTCAATGGTTTCATTTAGCAGATTCGTTGACTTTAATCTAAAATCTAAATTATGAGAGTTTACAGTATTACCCCAATTGATATTTTGAGCAAACGATGTCCACTTTGGGAGTTCATTATTTATTTTCTCGCTTATTCCAACCGGAATGCCATCGTGATGATAAACCGAAAGCAATGATTTAATTTTCACATAAACTGAATCGGGCAATAACGTACCTTGAGAGCAAGTAATTGCCAATACTCGCACATCATTTTCAGATAGTAGCATGGAAATTGAACGCATATCATCCAATGCCCCATCAGTATCTATAATAACATGAAAATCGGGTTTCCCGGAATGTGCCAACAACTGCCCATACGATATTGCCATTAGCAGCAGTGTACCTATAGTTTTTCTCATCATATTAAAATTTTAGTTTTATACCTGCCAAAAAATTAATTTTTGGCATCAGATATCCATAGTTTATTTGGTAATTCTGATTTAACAAGTTGTTGCCTAAAATGAAAACATTCAGATATTTTTGGATTTGCACACCTAATCTGGCATTTAGCAATGTATAACTATTTGTTTTTTCAGGATTTGTAGAGATATATAGTTTTTCGATGTGCTGTGACGAAATATTCAAATTAAATATTTTATAACTATAATTTACACTAATATTAATTTGTTGCCTAGGAGCGGCTAATACAGGTTTTTCTATGAACAGGTAGCTATAATTACTATGGATGAATATATTTTTACTTGCTCTGATTTTTGCTGAAATTTCAATTCCTTTATTTGAAAATGTTCCTATGTTATCACGTTTTAGGTTTGGGTATTGGCCTGTTGTTTGAATTAAATTATCTCCTATGGCTGTAAATAGGGTTAATTCTGTGTTTAACCTTTTGTTAATGGAACTTTGCAACCAACCAATTTCGTAGTTTATCATGCGCTCAGGCTCTAAATTTGGGTTAGGAGCAAACAGGTACATCTCCATAACTGTTGGGCTGCGAAATCCTTTCGAAATGGAAGATTTTATAGTCGTTGATGCAATAGGATTATAGTTTACGCCTACCATAGGAACAAACTCATTGCCATAATTTGAATTATTTTCCACTCTTAATCCGGCACTTATTGTAATTTTTTGTAAAAAGGTTTGCTGCATATAGGTATAAAAAGCAATTTCGTTGATAGTTACGAGGCTGTCTTTTGCCATTCCACTATTACCTTTGCCTCCATATTGTTTGGCATCTATTCCTGCTGTTAGCTTATTTCCCTTAAATAGCTGCATGGTTTGAAAAACCATAACACCACTATTTCTATCTGTTGAGTGCCATCCATCGGATAAGTTGTGTGTGCCGAAATTGTGATATAATTTTAATGCTCCGGTAAGGGTTTTATAGCTGTTTTCAATTGAAAAGGATGTTTTTCCCCGTGCGATATCAATATTAAAGGGAGCAGGTTCTTCTAAGTAAACCGAACCATTATCGTTAGCATTGTATTTGGCCAGATTAATATCCCCCGTTAGCTTTAAATATTTATTTACTTGATAAGAGACCTTTGTATACCCATTTGTAATCTTAAAATCGGTATTTTCACGGATACCATTGGTTTGGTCATGATTTATTGAAGCAAATAAACTTAGTTTATTTTTCTTGTAGCCAACTGTCCCAGAGTATTTCTGAGTATTGTAAGAACCATAAGATGCTTCTAAATGTGTATTAAAACCATCGGTCTGTTGTTGTTTAGTAATTATATTAACCACCCCTGCCATTGCATTTGAACCATAAAGTATTGACGCCGGGCCGCGAATAATTTCTACCTTTTCTACATCCGATGCTACATACGCATCGGGCAATGGATGTCCGAAAATACCCTGATATTGAGGATGTCCATCCATTAACACCAAAACGTTGGTATTAGGAGAACCACTTATTCCCCGAATACTAATAGCCCCTGAACCTCCCGAAGAAACACCGAATCCTAATATGTTTCTTTCGGTTACAAATACTCCGGGCGAATAGTTGCTTATAGTGGGTAAAATGTTTGTTTCTCCAGTGTTCTCAATGTTTTGTTTTGATATTTGCGATACGGAAACAGGTATTAATTTTCTGGAAACTTCAATTTTAGAGCCTGTTACAATCACTTCATCTATCGCGATAGTGTCTTTTAATCTTTCTTGGGACAATGCAGCATATTGCCAAACAATTAATAGAAATACTACTGCATTAAATTTTTTTCTTATTTCCATTTATTAAAATTAATACGTGTTACTTTAAATTATATCGTGTTACTCAAATGGTAAATTTTTTTACCCTGCTCTGCTCATCGTTAATTTGCCATGTTGAATGCCTTTTATAGCAATAAGCTTATCGGCAAGTATAGTAAGTATTGCTGCTTGTCCCTTAACTGCTATAATTTCCATGCAAATATCTTTTTCTAAATGAAAATGCTGGGATGAGAGAATTACATTGTGATAATCGTGCTGAACATTGGTAAGGTTAGTTAATAAATCTCTTTTATGGTGGTCGTAAACAAGAGTTATTGAACCTGCTACAATATTATTGCATTGCCATTTACTGGTTACTATATTATTATTTATCAGATTACGGATTGCCTGTGAACGATTGGTAAACTGGTTCTCGGAAGCATAGTTATCCAGTGCTTCTAAAAGTTCTTTTTCTAATGATACGCCAAAACGAATAACAGGCATAGTGTTACTTTTATTATATTCGTGTTACTTACGACGTCAAAACTATACATATTTTTGAACATATCCAATAATGGATTTACTTTTTCCTACTATTTTTTTAGTATTTTAATACTCAACCCTTCTTTTACAATTGAAGTTCCTTACCCTAAAGCTTGGGCAGTACTTTTAAGAAACTTGATTTTTAATTGGGTTTTAAAAGAAGTAAGATGCTTAGCAACCTCCTTCTTCTTTTCATCCTCAAAGCTATCAAGATAAAGCTCCGTAGTCCGCAGGTCATTGTGGCTCAGACTTTCAGAAATAAATTCTATTGAAACACCAGAGCGTTTTAATACGGTCGAAAAGCTATGACGGGCAGTATAACCCAAATTGAGCGATTCGCTATCGCAAATCTGCTCAATCGACTGAGGTCTTGTAAAGTTTTCATACTTTTCGTTTCCCCGAAATAATCGGGGCAGGCTACTCAAAATGTGAAAACCAACAATTCCTAGGTCAGCCTGTTCCGTACCGGAGGTCGGGAGGGTTATACCTAAGTAAAGCGCCTCTTCACTTTGTTCGAATCGCTCAACTTAGGTGATATTTGAAATCTTAATAAATCATATTTTCGCATTACTATCAGTGTACTATTTTATCGATTAATACTATAAAAAGACATTAAAAGAATGAAAAAATCACAAAAACCTGTATTTAAGCCAGTTATATCATATAAACAAGCGTTGGCCAAAGCTGAATCTATAGTAAAAACTTTAACTATTGATGAACGTATAGAGCTAATTGGAGGGCATAACTTTTTCTATATAAAAGAAGTTGATGAGGCCAATTTGCCAAAACTCTATATGACTGATGCAACTCAAGGTGTAAATATTAGAAGGGATTTGCCCGATCAAATGGAAAAATCCGTCGCATTTCCTTGTCCATTGTTACTAGCCTCTACATGGAATACGCAATTGTCGCACGATTATGCCAAAAGCATTGGTGAAGAATGCCGTGCAGGTGGAGCCCATTTTTTACTTGGACCAGGTATGAACATTTACCGCATTTCGCAAAATGGAAGAAACTTTGAGTATTTTGGAGAAGACCCATTTTTAGCAGCTCGTATGATTGAAAACTATGTAGTAGGTATGCAAAGCACAGGCACAATTGCAACTCTTAAGCATTTTGTGGCTAATAATACCGATTATATGCGGCGTAAATCGAATTCGGTGTTGGGCTTGCGAGAATTGCACGAAATTTATTTGCCGGCTTTTAAAGCCGGAATAGAGGCTGGTGTAATGGCTGTAATGACTTCATACAATTTAGTAAATGGAGAGTATGCAGCTGAAAGTAGTTTTGTTATTAATGATTTGTTGCGTGAGCAATTGGGCTATAAATGGCTGGTAATGTCCGATTGGTGGTCTATTTACAATCCTGAAAAAGCCATAAAATCGGGTTTGGATATTGACATGCCCGGACATGGAGATGAGAGCCAACCTGATTTAACAGCACTGGGAGATATTTATGTTCGAAGCAATGCAAAGCATTTGCTAAATGAAGGTAAAGTTGCTGAAGGTGAAATTGACAGGATGGCACAGAATATTTTGGCAACTAGTTTGGCAATGGGTTTCGATCAAAGGCCTCAAAAAGATATAAGCTATTTAAATAAATTTTATGAACACGAAAAGGTAGCATTGCAAACTGCTCGGGAAGGGATTGTACTTTTAAGAAACGACACAAATTTATTGCCATTGAATCCTGAAAAAGTGAGTGCAGTGTTATTGACAGGACAGTTTGTTGAAGAAATACCATCAGGAGGGGGAGCAGCAACCGTTGAAGGCTATAATAATGTTACCATGCTAAAGGGCTTACAAAATGAGTTTGGAGATAAAATTAATTATAAAAAAGATCCAACCGATGCGCAAATTAAAAGTGCTGAAACCATTATTCTAAGTATTGGAACATTAGATAGTGAAGGTTGGGATAGCTCATTCGATTTTCAGGAAAGTATAAGCAATTTAATTTTGAGATATGCCGCGCTTAATAAAAATATAATTGTTGTTGTGAATAGTGGTGGTGGTAGAAATATGACATTATGGAATAACAAGGTAAAAGCAATTCTATATTCTTGGTATCCAGGACAAATAGGGTATAAAGCCTTAGCTGAAATAATATCCGGCAAAGTAAATCCATCAGGTAAACTGCCTATAACCATCGAAAAGCAATTTAAAGATTCTCCGGGATATCCCTACATTCCAGAAGGTGAAAGTCTTTACTCAGATTGGCCAAATGATTTTGATGCAAATACAGCGGTGTATGATGTTGCGTACGATGAAGGTATAATGGTAGGTTACCGTTGGTACGATCATAAACAAATTGAACCTCTTTATCATTTTGGTCATGGTTTATCATATTCAAAATTTGAATATTCGAACTTGCTTGTTAAGGTTGATGGAAAGCTAGATGATTTTTATGTATCAGTTAAATTTGAATTGGCAAACACAGGAAAATTTGATGGGGCAGAAGTAGCACAGATTTATGTGGCCGATAAGGAATCATCCGTAATCCGTCCGAAGAAAGAACTGAAAGCATTCAAAAAACAAGATATAGAGAAGAATAAAAAAGTTGGTGTTGAAATACATCTTCAAAAAGAAGATTTTGCTTTTTATGATATTGACACTAAAAGCTGGAAAGTGGAGGCCGGTGATTTTGAAATTTTAGTAGGTTCAGCATCTAATAATATAAAACTTAAAGGCACTATTTCATTTCTTTAACACGTGTTTAAGCGTTTGTGTTTTAATGATGTCTCATGGTGTGAGTTCGAATGAAAATATTTGCTCCCCTCGCATGAGGATTTCATTAGATTAAAAAAAGACCTATTGGATTATAGAACTTGTTAGGTCTCAAAATGTAGTGAGCTAATGGTAAAATATGTAGTTTAATATTGCGATTAAAAAGCCTTGATAATCATGAATATCAATAGCACGGGGTTTTAATCCTGTGAATATTGAGATGGGGAAAAAACCGTCGCAGGTGATTATTGTTTGAAAATTAAAGGATTATTTGCGACGGAATTGTTTAAAATATGCAAATAACATCGTTGAGTTAAACAGCCTTCATAAATAATATTCCTTAAAGCATAAGGTCTAAACCAATTTATATTTTTTTATATTTGGCGTATTAACTTGCTTATTGAATCCAATTTTATTTACCATAAATGGCAAAAAAAGTAACACTTAAAACTATTGCAGCCGATTTGAAACTATCTGTTGGAACCGTATCTCGCGTTTTAAACGGAAAGGCAAAAGAGTTTCGAATTAGCGATAAAACAGTTAAGAGTGTTATGAACTATGCTAAAGATAATAATTATTCACCTAATATGGTCGCCAAGGGGCTTCGTGCATCAAGAACTTTTTCAATTGGGTTAATGATACCCGATATTGCAAATCCCTTTTTCTCCATGATGGCAAAGCATATTGAAAAAGCTGCTTCGGCTGCCAATTATTCAATATTATTGGTTGATGCTGAGGAAAATGTAGAGAAAGAAAAGCAACAAGTGCGAAATATGCTTAATCGTCAGGTAGATGCAATAATTGCAGCTCCGGTTGGTATATCATTTGACCATTTTAAGGAGATTACCAAAATAAAAATTCCGATAATTTTTGTTGATAGATATTTCAATAATTCAAGTATTCCATACGTAACGTCCGATAATTTTAATGGGGGATATATTGCCACTAAACACTTAATTGAAAATGGCCACCAACGAATTGCATTATTAAAAGGTGATGAAACTATTGAACCAGTAAAAGAGCGAAGAAGAGGATACCAAAAGGCCATAGAAGAAGCTGGGATATTTGCAGACGAAAGTTTAATTGTAGGAGTAGAGTTTGGTGTTGAAAATGGCTTTAAATATACAAAGGAATTGCTCCAACTGAAAAATAGGCCTACCGCTATTTTTGCTATGAGTAATTTAATTGGTCTGGGGGTTTTACAAGCTGTTAAGGAAGAAGGATTAACGATACCCAATGATATTTCTCTTATTATTTTCGATGACCAACCTTATGTTTCTTACCTAAATCCACCCATTACTACAGTTAAACAAAATTCTGAAATTATTGGTGAATATGCAGTTGAGTATATCTTAAATCGAATTGAAGATGAAAGTTATGAGACTGATTCAAAAATTATTCCAATCAAACTTATTGAACGCAATTCTGTGTGTACAATACGCTAATATATAAACTTATAGTTCTTAAAATAAATAATTATTTTGTGCAATTCAAAAATATTGTCTAAGTTTGCTCAAACGATTGTTCTAATTTGTGGTGGTTGATGTATTCTTTCTCAAATTTAGCAATCGATTTTTTTTTCAGTATAAGCACAAACGATTGTGCTATTTAATTAAAAATGCTAAACCTTAAAAATTAAAGTATGTACATTATTCAATCGTATTCTTTAGCAGTATTGCTTTGTGTAGTAACTATGTTATGTTGGGGTTCATGGGCCAATACCCAAAAACTCGCTTCAAAAGAGTGGGGTTTTCCTCTGTTTTATTGGGATTATACTCTGGGTGTTATTATTCTAACGCTAATATTCGGATTTACTTTAGGAAGTTCTGGTGAAAGCGGTCAAGCTTTTATTCCAAATTTAGCTCAGGCATCAATGAACGCCATTATGTTGGCATTATTGGGTGGAGTAATTTTTAATATCGCCAATTTGCTTTTGGTTGCTGCAATTGATATTGCAGGCATGGCCATTGCTTTTCCCATTGGTATAGGTATAGCCTTAGTACAAGGAGTATTGGTAAATTATATGGCTGCACCCGATGGTAATGCTGTGTTATTATTTGCTGGTGTAGGTTTGGTTACTGTTGCCATTATTGTTGATGCCATTGCATACAAGCGAATTTCACAAGGGGCTGCAACAACAAAAGGCATTCTTATATCAGTGGCGGCAGGTATTTTAATGGGCTTCTTTTACCGTTTTGTGGCAGCTTCAATGTCATCTGAATTTGCTGTTATTGAAAGTGGTAAACTTACAGCTTACACAGCAGTGTTTGTGTTTGCTCTTGGAATTTTTATTTCTAATTTTCTATTCAACACTTTTTTTATGTACAAACCCATTAGCGGAAGTAAAGTTACTTATAAAGATTACTTTAAACAGGGCACTCCTAAATTGCATTTAATTGGAATTTTAGGGGGTATTATATGGTGTATTGGTATGTTATTGAATATGATTGCTGCAGGTGAAGCAGGTTTTGCAATATCATACGGACTCGGACAAGGAGCAACCATGGTTGCAGCAATTTGGGGTGTATTTATTTGGAAAGAGTTTAAAAATGCACCAAAAGGAACCAACGGTTTAATAGCCTTAATGTTCTTATTATTTGCTGCAGGTATTGGATTAATAATTATGGCAAAAGTATAGTGTATATGGGAAAGATTGTAGTAATAGGAAGTAGCAATACTGATATGGTGGTTACTTCACCTAAGTTACCCTTACCAGGAGAAACAATAATGGGGAATGAATTTTATATGGTAGCTGGAGGCAAAGGAGCAAATCAGGCAGTAGCAGCCTCACGAGCTGGTGGCGATGTTATGTTCATTGCAAAAGTTGGGGACGACGATTTCGGTAAAAATGCCCTTTACGGTTACCAAAAAGACAATATTGATACGAGTAATATTTCTATTGACCAAGATATGCCTTCGGGAATTGCTGTTATTTTGGTTGATGAGGTTTCTGGACAGAATTCTATTGTTGTGGCACCGGGTTCAAACAGTAAACTTTCTATTGATGATATTAAGGCGGTGGAGAATGAAATAAAACTTGCCGAGGTGGTGTTGGTGCAATTAGAAATACCTATAGAAACCGTTAAATATGCATTACAAATTGCTAAAGGTGCTGGGGTAAAAACCATTTTGAATCCTGCCCCGGCACAAGCTTTATCGGATGAACTATTACGCTTGGTTGACATTATAACTCCAAATGAAACTGAAACTCAACTATTAATTGGAATAAACCCTGTAGATGAAGCAAGTATTGAATTTGCAGCAGAAAAACTCCTAGAAAAAGTAAATGATACCGCTATGATTACTTTAGGTAGCAGGGGTGTTTATTACTGTTCAAAAAATGGAGATAAAGGATATGTACCTTCAATAAAAGTTGATGCAGTAGACTCAACTGCTGCTGGAGATGTATTCAATGGATATTTTGCGACTTATTTGGCTGCCGATATCAATTATGATGCAGCTATTAGGCTAGCCAATAAAGCGGCAGCCATTTCTGTTACAAGAAAAGGAGCGCAACCATCTATTCCAAAAATTGAAGAGGTTGAAGAATTTGCCAAAAAAGTAAGTATATGAAAATTATTGATTTTCAAGTCGGGGTTTTAGTATTCCTTATTTCATGTGTGCATGTTGTTACGGGGCAAAACATCGACTTGAAAATAATGTCGTTTAATATTCAGCAACCTTATGGAAACAATTGGGAAGAACGAAGAGATAGTGTGGTTGCCATAATAAATATTGAAAACCCCGATATTGTTGGTACTCAAGAAGCGATTAATTCTCAACGCAACTATTTAATTGATAGTACACGCAATTATAATTGGTATGGGCTTGGGCGCGATGGTGGTGATAATGGAGAAGGGAGTTGGATTTTTTACAAAAAAGACAAATATATTATTGATTCGGCCAATTCCGGAAATTTCTGGTTATCCGATACTCCTAATGTGCCATCGCGGTTTGGGGGTGATTATAACCGTATTTGCACTTTTGTTAGGTTAATTGATACCGCAACTCACCAAGGTTTTTATCTTTTTAATGCTCATTTTCCAACACCGGATATTTATGCGGCGCGTTTGAAAAGTATAAAGCTTATGGCTCAATATATGGCGGAACGGGCATTGCTCAATGAACCAATTCTTGCAACAGGAGACTTTAATTCATCAGAAAATGATGGAGTAACTAAGTGGATGAAAACAGGAAATGATAACCCTATTCAATGTAGAGATTCTTATAGAGATAAATATCCTGATGGTACAGTAAATACTGGCTTTGGTACTAAATTCGATTACATATATTATGAAAATCATGACAATTACATTACACAAGATTCATGGGTAGTAAATAATCCATCAGATGCCTCTGACCATATGCCAATTGTAGCTGAAATATCAATTATTTATGCTGTTGAAGGGAATTTACTTCCTATTGCTAATGCCGGGAGCGATTTAGTAATTACCGATGTTAATAATGGGGGAAATGCAATAGTTCAATTGGATGCTTCGGCCAGTTTTGATACTGATGGAATAATTGATACATATATATGGAAATTGGCAGATACAGTATTAGCAGAAGGTATTAATCCTACGGTTAATCTGACTGTTGGCAATCATGTTATCTATTTAACAGTTGTGTTTAATGCTAAGAGCTGGCAAGAAATGCCAACACGAATTTGGCACATTTGTAAGCTCCAACTCACAGGCTGATGCTTCAGCTTACAAAAGAGCCAAATTTTTGCCATCGCGCACAAGATTCGTTATCTTTGTAGAATGATAGAGTTAAAAGAAAAATATAATTTACCGTCAGAATATGCTGATTTTATTGGACTTACTTATGCGATATCAACATCTGATAAACATAAAAAGGACAATGGACAGTTTTTTACACCTAAACATATTTCTGACTTCATGGCAAATCTTGCCAAACCAAATTCGGACAAGATTTCTATCCTTGACCCTGGCTGTGGAACAGCAATACTCTCTTGCTCTTTGATTGAAAAACTTGTATCAGATTCAGAAATAAGAAAAATTGATTTAACTCTTTACGAAACTGATAAAAACGTACTAACTCAAACCAAATTGGTTGCTGAGTATCTTGCCAAATGGTTGAAAAGTCAAAAGATTGAATTTAACTACACAATAAATGAGTTGGACTTCGTACTTGATAATTCAGAAGCTTTTAATTCAAACTCACTTTTCGGGACTGAAAATTTAAAACAATTTGATTACATAATATCAAATCCACCATACTTCAAAATTTCTAAAGCTGACAAAAGAGCCTCTGTTGCAAAAGAATTAGTTTACGGACAACCCAATATTTATTCAATATTCATGGGATTGTCAGCTAAACTACTTAAAAGCCATGGAGAACTTATTTTCATTACTCCAAGAAGTTTTGCGGCAGGAAACTATTTTAAAGCATTTAGACAATCATTTTTTAGAGAGGTCAGTATTTCTGACATTCATATTTTTGAATCTCGGAATAAAATGTTTAAAAATGATAATGTTTTACAGGAAAATATTATACTGAGAGCAACAAAATTTAAAAATGCATCAATCAAAGTTACTGTTTCAGAATGCGATAAAGGCTTATTGAATCCAATAGAATATTTATACTCAACTGAAGCACTGATTGATTTAAAGTCAAAAGATAAAGTGCTGTTTATTCCATCAAATCAGAATGAATCTGATACAATCAAGATTTTCAGAAAGTGGAATAACACCTTAAATGATTTTAATATTCAAATTTCAACAGGTCCTGTTGTGGCATTCCGTTGTACCGACTTTTTAAAAAATGAAGGTCAAGTGAATGGAGCTATCGCTCCTCTGGTTTGGCTTCATAATGTCAAGGAAATGGAGTTTGCTTATCCTTTGCAAAAAGGAAATAAACCCAGCCTTATTGAAAATAATGAAAACTCACGGAAAGTATTGTTAAAAAATAAAAACTACATCTTTTTAAGACGCTTTAGTTCAAAAGACGATAAAAGTCGATTGGTTTGTTGTCCGTACTTTTCAAAAAGTATTGCAACAGAAATGGTAGGTGTAGAAAACCACATAAACTATATTCATCGACCTAATGGTGTTTTAAGTGAAACTGAAATCTGGGGTATTTCTGCACTTTATAGTAGTAGTTTGTTTGATACCTTTTTTAGAACCTTTAATGGTAATACGCAAGTTGGAGCATCTGAATTAAAACAAATAAAAATGCCACCGCTTGAAGATATTGAGGTAATTGGAAATAAAGTTAAGCAATCGCAAAGCCACAATAAACAAGAGATTGATAAAATAATTAATGAAGTACTTTTAGAAAGAATTTATGTCAAAAATACAAGAAGCTCAAGCAATTTTGAAAGAGTTGGGGGTGCCTGATGCTCAACAAAATGAAATATCTGGATATACACTTTTAGCACTGTGTAACATCAAAGAAAAGGATAAATGGTCAAAAGCTATTAAGCAAAGTCACGGAGTATCAAAAGGGATTATGTCGTTTATCTCTGAAAATTTCGAAAAGGAGTATGCTTCAAACACCCGTGAAACATTCAGAAGACAAGTACTTCATCAATTTGTACAGGCTGGTATTGCCGATTACAACCCTGATATTCCTGAATTACCAGTAAATAGTCCAAGAGCACATTATGCAATTTCTGAAATAGCTTTAGAAACCATCAAGGCATACAAAACAAGAGGTTGGAATAAGGCAAAAGAAAATTTCATAGCTCAGGTTGGCAAGCTAAAGGAAAAATATAGCAAAGACCGAGAGATGTCACGAGTTCCTCTGAAACTTGCAAATGGCAAAGTATTGTTGTTGTCTCCAGGTAAACACAATGAAGTTCAAGCGGCAATAGTTGAAGAGTTTGCATCAAGATTTGCTCAAGGTTCAATGTTGCTTTATGTTGGCGATACTGAAAAAAAGAATTTACATATCGAAAAAGAAATGCTTGAAAGAATCGGTATTCCAATTACTGAACACAGTAAATTACCAGATGTGGTAATTTATGACGAAAAGAAAAATTGGTTGTATTTGATTGAAGCTGTTACTTCACATGGTCCGATGTCACCAAAACGGATTGTTGAACTTGAAGAATTTCTAAAAGACTGCAAAGCTGGAAAAATTTATGTTTCTGCATTCCCTGACTTTTCGGAATTTAAGAAACACACAAATGAGATTGCTTGGGATACCGAAGTTTGGATTATGGATTTTCCTGAACATATGATTCATTTCAATGGAGATAGATTTTTAGGACCAAGATAATATGCCAACCCTTCGCAACCATACACATTGCCAAGTCGCTCAAAAGAGCAAGCGCACAAACCAAAACTTGTCAAAGAGTATGGCTGCCCCAATGCATAGACAGGCTGCGGAGGATAAAGCACTAAAACACAACAATAAATATATTTATATGATTGATGAAATCTGTTGTAAACTTATTCTCTAATAGCATGTGATCTTTTTATCACAAGATTAAAAATTATAGCACTTGCACCAAACCCAAGACCTTTAGGTCGCTATTTATTTGTTGTTTGCTTAGTAGATGAATTTTATTCGTATTTTAAACCTCCGTATATTTAATTCAGAGTAGTTGAGTTGAGTGTTTTTTATAAAGAAAAACAAGTCTATTGGGTTATTTCCTTTCGGGCCATCATTACATAATAATTTTATAGTAATATGATGTGTGAATACGTAATTATGCGAATCTCCTCCTTAATTAATAGAAACATAATGTTATGCTTTTAACTTTATACAATTTGAGGAACTATTGTAATTCTTTTGTTGTGTTTTATAAATAGGAATAATAAATAATTTAAAATATATAAATAATTAAAAATAAGTATAATAAATGTATTATGTTGTATTTTTGTATGGGTATATTTTATTGTATGTTGTGTTACTATTAAGGTAATATTTTGAGATAAAACGATTACATAAGTCTATTTTTGACTAAATATTTAAAAACATAAACTAAACTTTTTATGAAAAAACTAATACTTAATTTATTATTTTTTGTTTTACCATTTCTTACAATGGCACAAGCAATGAATATTAATGGAAAGGTGATTGATCAAAATGATCAAGTGCCAATTCCAGGAGTAACTGTTGTGCTCAAGGGAACAACAACAGGTACTATTACAGATATTGATGGTAATTATTCGATTTCTTTTGAAAAAATGGAAAATGCAATTCTAATTTTCTCATTTATTGGATATGAAACCCAAGAAGTAGCCGTAAATGGACAAGCGACATTAGATGTTAATATGGTTACAGATATTGCCGACCTTGATGAAGTGGTTGTTGTTGGTTATGGAACGATCAAAAAGAAACTAATAACAGGAGCAAACTTAAATGTTAAGGGTGAACAAATTGCAGAACTTACTCCCGTAAATGCTATGGATGCCCTTAAAGGTATTACTCCGGGTTTAAGTATTACGCAAGATAATGGTCAGCCAGGTAGTGGCACCAAAGTTAATATTAGAGGTATGGGCACCATTGGCGATTCAGAACCTCTATATATTGTTGATGGGGTAACTGTTGGAGATATTGATTATTTAAATCCATCAGATATTGAGTCAATTGATGTATTGAAAGATGCCGCATCTGCTGCAATTTATGGATCGAGAGCTGCCAATGGGGTGGTATTAGTTACTACAAAGAAAGGTAAAAAAGGACAACCAATCAAAGTAAGCTACAATAGTTACTATGGTATTCAGAATATAAGCCGCAAGCTCGATATGCTTAATGCTCAACAGTATATGGAGATTATGGATGAAGGAAACATGAATTTGAAAGGTAAGACTTATGATTGGGAGGCTAAATTACCTGCAAGTACATGGAATATGCTGCAAAATGGTTGGGAAGGTACTAATTGGTTAGATGAGGTAGCCATGAAAAATGCTCCAATTAAAAATCATTCAATAAATGTTACAGGAGCAGAAGAGTCTGTAGTTTATTCATTTGGAGCATCTTATATTGATCAAGCTGGTATAATTGGTGGTGATATTATTGATGCTGGTTACAAACGTGCAACATTCCGTTTAAATACGGAGTATGTTTTAGCTAAAAATAATGATTCAGATATTATTAAAGTAGGTCAGAATTTAACTTATATGTCTAGTCGCAATAAAAGAGTTGCAGATGGTAGTATATATTGGAACGATTTAAGACATGCCATTCGTTCAACTCCATTGCAGCCAGTATATGATGAGGAATTTGGCGATAAGTATAATTATTCACCTCCTTACGATCAAATTGCAATTTATATGACTAATCCAATTGCAACCATGTGGTATGACCGTAATTTTGCTTCGGAACCTCAGGAAAAGGTAATTGGTAATGTGTATACAGAAATACAACCCATACGTAATTTAAAATTACGTTCAACTTATGGTATTGATTGGTGGTCGAGTTATAGACGTACTTATTCTGAAATTTACAATTTGGGTGATGGTATGAAACGTGATGAAGATGCTGTAGAAATGGGAATGACAAAAGGCAAGAACTGGCAATGGACCAATACAGCAAGTTACAATTTTTCAGTTGGGGATCATAATATTGCAGCAGTTGCCGGCCATGAAATGTGGGCTAAGCAATTGGATTTTCAGGTTTATGGAAATGCTAGTAATTCAATATTTGAATATCCTGATTATGGTTATTTAGATTTAATGAAAGATCCCGAAGATGTTACTAAACTAAGTACTTGGGGATCTGATTATGCAGCAGGTGGAGGTGCATTGTTATCGTATTTTGGAAGGGTTTCATACGATTATCAAGAAAGATATTTATTTTCAGCAGTACTACGTGCTGATGGGTCATCAAATTTTGACAAAGGAAATAGATGGGGTGTATTCCCCTCATTTGCTGCTGGCTGGGTGTTTACAAGGGAAGCGTTCTTAGCTAACATCACCGATATTGTTGATTTTGGAAAACTTCGTTTTAGCTGGGGTCAAAACGGAAATCAAAGTATTCAAAATTTTGAATACAGTTCATCTATTAGTTATGGTGGGCGTTACTATTTTGGAACAGATAAAATTACATCTGCGGTTGCATCTTACCCAGCTAGGGTTCCTAATCCGAATGTACAATGGGAAACATCAGAACAAATTAATTTAGGACTGGATGTTAATATGTTCAACTCCAGGTTGCAAACGGCCTTCGATATTTATAAAAAAACCACAAAAGATTGGTTAGTAATTCCTCCAATTTTAGCTACAGCAGGTGCTAGTGCTGCAAATGTTAATGGTGGCGAAATTGAGAATTCCGGACTTGAAATAGCCTTAGGCTGGAGAGATCAGGTCGCTAATTTTAAATATGGTGCTACTGTTACTTTTGATTATAGGAAAAATTTAGTTACGGAAGTTAATAATGAAGATGGTATTATTCATGGTAATACTGATGTGTTAGATCAAGGTAAACCAGAAATTCAAAGAGTTGAAGTCGGTTATCCAATAGGTTATTTTTGGGCATTGGAAACCGATGGAATTATTCAAAATGATGCTGAATTAGCGGCTTATGAAGAGTACTTAACCGATGCAGATGGTTTAGTTCAGTGGCCGAATATACAACCTGGTGATTTCAGATATGTTGACCAGAATGGGGATGGTAGAATTGATTCTGAAGATAAAAAAATGATTGGGGATCCGAATCCGGATTATATTTTTGGTTTACAATTAAACATGGAGTATAAAGGAGCTTATATAGCTGCTACTTTTAATGGGCAGGCAGGTGCACAAGTTATGCAATCATACCGTCAAAATACAGAGCAAACATGGGCAAATTATACTACTGATGTTTACGATCGTTGGCATGGCGAAGGAACATCCAATACCTATCCAATATTAAGTAGTTCTGCTGCTCGAAATTACACTTTAATGTCTGATTTTTATATGCACGATGCTGATTTTTTAAGGTTTAGTAACCTTACTATTGGATACCGATTTGGAAAGTTTTTAAAGAATGTGAATTTCATTTCAGACATTAATTTATATGTTACTGGTAAAAATCTTTATGTGTTTACTAAGTATAACGGTATGGATCCAGAAATTGGTTATAACCCTAATGATGATGATGATGAGCCTATTAGTTGGCAACGAGGTATTGATTTAGGATTGTATCCTTCATCAAGAACATATTTAATGGGAATAAATGTTACGTTTTAATCCAAAAAATCAAGAAAAATGAATAAATATATAGTATATATAAATTTAGCACTTGCACTTATTTTTGCAAGTTGCGGTGACGAATTTCTCGATACACAAAACATGGAAGAGAAAGCTTTAGATAACTATTATCGTACACCTCAGGATTATTCAGAGGCTCTGGCGGGTACATATTCATGTTTATATGTAAGTGTTCATAGTGAACCAGCTATGGCAGCCAATATATTGTCAGATTATATGTTTGCTGGTGGTGGTGCAAATGATTTTTCAGTTTACGATGTTGATAGATTTGAAGATCCTAATGAAGATACTTATGCTTCAATATGGGAGGCTAGCTATAAAGGAGTATATCGCTCAAGCACTATTATTGATAGAATTGATCAGGCTGAATTTACGGATGAGGAAAATAAAAATCAAGTACTTGGTGAAGCTTACTTTATGCGCGGTTATTATTATATGAGATTGGCTCAGTTTTTTGGTGGTGTTCCACTTGTATACCCGGGTGACGATCCTAATCAACCTAGAGCAACGCTTGATGATACATGGGCAAGAATAGCATCTGATTTTAAAAGTGCCATTGAAATATTACCACCTACGTCAATCGATGCTATTTCGACAGGAATTGATGGACATGCAAATTTATGGGTTGCAGAAGCTATGATGGCAAGAGCCTATCTTTATTATACAGGATACAAAACAAATACTTTAAATGAAAGTACTGATGTGTTGCCATTAAGTGATGGTGGTACTGTAACTAAATCAGAGGTAACAACATGGTTGGTTGATATGATTGAAAACAGTGGTCATGAATTAAATGCTGATCCACGCAGTAATTGGCCCTACTCAGCTTATTCCGATTCTACTTATTATGATGGAACTCCGGGATGGGATCATGATGCATCACTTTATCCTTATGCAGAAAACAATAATTTATCTTGGGCAGGTGAATTTGGTGGCAATAAAGAATCGGTATGGGCAATTAAGTATACCGGAGCTTCTTGGGCTTGGGATGGTTCTGATCAATTTTCAAATAAAATGTTTTTTCAGGGTATTCGGAATATTGTATCGGAAGCTCCTTTCAATAGAGCTTGGGGTTGGTGTACCGTAAATACTAAGTTGTGGGATATGTGGCCTGATGAAGATGTTAGAAAACGAGGATCGATTACTGTTATACCTGCTTGGGAGCTAGGCTTACCAGTTTCTAATGAAGCACAATTAGAAATTTATGCCGATGAAGATAATACACGTAGCTATGGTTTTGATGTTTCAGTTGATCATGGACGAGATGTAACTCCGTTTGCCAATAAGAAATATAGTTCGTGGGCTGTTCAGGCTGCTGGAGAAGATGGAAGTACTTCGTTAACAGGTTTTTATTATAATTTATTTGGTGGCGCCGAGGCAAATTTTATGTTATGGAACTCTCAGGATTTCATTGTTATGCGTTTTTCTGATTGTTTATTAATGGCAGCTGAATTAGGTGCAACCAATGCACAAACTTATATGGATGAAGTAAGAACTCGTGCAGGTTTATCTTCAGTACCACCAACTCTTGAAAACGTAAAAAAGGAACGTACATTCGAGTTATGTTTTGAAGGAATTCGTTGGTTCGATTTAGCACGTTGGGGTGAAACAAATGCGGCTTTAAATGCAGCTTCAGGGGTTTCTGTTATTGAACCCGACGGTACTATTGGAGAATATACTGGTGTTTATAGAGAAGAAACAAAATGTCTACTCCCTATTCCAGAAAGTCAAATTAATTTATCGGAAGGTGTATTAAATCAAAATAGCGGATGGTAAAATATAAAAGAATTTTTTATAGATAGTTTGAGATAATATGCAATTGAAATAAAGGCTGCTCACTTGGGCAGCCTTTGTTTTTATGAAGTTTTTTTATAGTGGTAATGTGGTCAAAAATGGTTGGTGATTATATCAAATATTTCTATTTACTGTTATAACATCGACTTCTTTATTTGTTTTGTGCTAATTATTCAACCTTATCTAAAATAACTCCAATTTCCATCGCTAAATTTAAAGGATCATTGGGCATGTTATGTTCTATTTTGTAAGTGAAGACACCTGTTTCAGAATATATTTTATTTGGAACTACTATATGTTCACTATCCCAAATATCATAGCCGGGTTCGCCTATATATTCGCCATTATCATTGCGAACTTTTAATTCAAATTCGTTTTTACTTTCCGCACCACTTGGACTGATTTCTGTAACCAGAACTTGGGCAACTTTATGTTGAAACCCTTGAGCGTATCGAAAGGATAAACTCAAATTGTAGGCCGAAATTGTATCATCAATAGGAACTTTAAATTCTCTCACATCTTTTTTTAGCCATTCCAAATTTGAAGATAAATCTTTGTGTTTAACGTAAACGCGATTTTTTGGTTGACAAGCTATTAGGCTAATAAAAACGAAAACAATTGCAAATATTTTATTCATGGCGTAAATTCTTATAATTAATGTATTATTCTTCTAATTTGAAAGTTAAGGCTTTTCTTATGAATTTGATAATTAAATGTGCAAATGATTGATTTATATAGAAAATCATATCTAATGGATATTTAAAATGCCCGTTTGTTTGTGACAACCTTTATTTTTATATTCCATTCTAAATCCTTGTGCAAGGATTTGTCAGTATTTTTTGAATTCTTCAGAATTTATCACCTGTTATATCCATTAGAAAAAATGATTGCTAGAATACTTGAATTAACATCTTCAGCATCTTCAACCCATCCTTTTTATTCTAAGATAACCTTATAAGGGTTCAGTGATGCAATCCATATAACAATATCATTTTCAATGCATGCAACCATACTGAAATTGGGGATCTTAATTTAATCAAGTATGTTTTGCTGATCTTTGTAAGGGATTTGCTGCTTAAAATGGTCTTGTATTTGAGAAATGTTGTTAGGTATTAAGAATAATAATTTCCATATTTAACTATTTATGATGCTATTGAATTATTGAATGTTTATGAACCAAGTTAATTGCCATATATTATGAGAAGTATTTTACTACTATTTATCTCAGTTTTTTTGATATTTGGAAATAGAGCCAAGTGTCAGGAGATTTCATATTCTTTTATTGTAGCTGGCCATGGCTATGGTTCACATAGCGGCGATAATATAGGTTTGCATCCTCCTTTTTTACAAGCTTTAAATAATGGTTTTGAATCAAGCGTTCAGTTTTTTGTTTTTACAGGCGACGTTGTAAATCAAAGTACAGAGGAAAGTTGGCAGCAAGTTGCAAATGATCTGGATACTTATGGTTTACCTTACTATTATTCTATGGGAAACCATGATAATAATACGATTGGATATGAGGTGTTTGATGATAAATTTGGGAATGATTACTACGCTTTTGATTATAATACAGATAGATTTATTATTCTAAACAGTACTGAGCAAGATCGGTCAATCTCCTCAAATCAGATGGACTTTTTAGAAGCTGAGTTAGAAAGGGCTGGGGATATTGATAATGTATTTATCTTTTTTCATGAGGTTATCTGGAATAGCCATGAAAAATATAAAGGAGTATTGTCCAATAGCCGATCGCGTTACGATCAAATGAAAGACTATTCCAATTATTGGAATGAAGTACATCCTTTATTGGAAGAGCATTCGGATAAAAATATTTTTGTTATTTCGGGAGATGTAGCTGGCAACCCCGATGCTATTCCTGCCTTTTACGATAAATGGAATCATATAACACTGCTATCGTCAGGAATGGGAGAGGTTGAGGATGAAAATTACCTTTTGGCAAAAGTATTTGATGATGGTAATGTTGAATTTGAATTAATAGCTTTAAATACAGACGATGATATTAAAGATATTGAATGGTATAGTGTTCCTGAAACTCCGCAAGCTATTGAAGGAGAAACAAGTAATTTGCAAAAGAATACACCTTATGAGTACAGTGTTGCTGAAGTTTATAATGCTGACTCATACCTATGGCAAATGCCTGAAAATGCATCGGGGAGTAGTACCGGTAGTTCAATTGAAATAACCTACTCCGACGATTTTGTATCAGGCAATATAACAGTACAAGCAAGCAAAATTGGGTTTGGTAGCAGTGATCAGTTTACGCAAAAGGTATCTTTAACCACCAGTGTTAATCATGACCGAATTGAAAACGAAAACATAATCATTACTAATAAAAATGGTAAGGTTGGCGTTTTATGTTTAATGGAAGAGGAGGTGAAAATTGAAGTATTTACTACAACTGGAGCCATGGTTTATTCGGAAAATACACAACTATTACCGCATTATTTTCATAATATCGAATTGAATAACTACCCCAAAAATCTAGTTTTAATACGCGTTTCAAGCAAGCAAGGAATATTTTCTAAAAAGCTTTGGATGGAGTAGATTTTTTAGGCTTGGGGTTTTAATTTATTAACCTCATCTCTATTTTGATAAGTAGTGCTTATCAATCAAAATTTGAGTCATCAATTTTATATCAAACTCAGGTAATTAAAATATCAGAAACAGTATTCAAAGCTCCTAAGGTATAAGTTAAAGGGTATAATTTCTCATGGTACCAAAGGGAAGCAAAATATAAACCAATGGGAGAGGGTTTTGGATCTGAAAAATAGCATTCTTCACATAGCCAATTTGTACTAAAACTTAGATCAACTTTGCGTTTACTTAGGCAAAGAGCTTTAGTTGCCAATGCTGTTTCCTCTAAAGTTGAGGGTAAATCTTTATGTCCTCCCCAACCACCATCGTTGTTGCGATTCGAGTGCAAGTATAAACTGCCCAAATCAATCATACGATCTAATTCAGAAAACCCTTTTTGTTTTGCGATGCATAGCCCAATTAAAACCAATGATGTTCCGTAAACCCGATTTTTGTGATTTTTATCGTGCTCATTTCCAAACCAAAGAGGCACCCATGTGCCATCACGCTTTTGAGTGTTTTTTAAATAGAGAATGGCTTTATTTAATGATTTTTCCAATTTTTTGGAAATGGCATTATCCATATCATCTTTCCATTCTAGAATAGCACGAATGACATGAGCTGTAATATCAGGACAACTGGCATCAAATGGCAATTTGCCCCATCCTTTACAAAAAGTTGGAAATCCACCATCTTTGTTTTGAATGCCGAGTAGCCAGGTTAATCCCATTCTTGCTGATGCGATACCTTCTTCTGTATTACCCATTAATTTTTTTAGAGCAATTAATGCGCCTGATGTATCGTCGCCATCTGCAACTCCACCTGGAGTGTCAATCCATGCCCAACCACCTGGAGCTGTTTTGGTAAATGAGTGAACCGTTTTATGCTGCTGGTTTAAAAGCCAATCTTTAATTTGGGTTTTATCTTTTTCATCCAATGCATTAAACTGTTCTTTACTTAATGCATTTACGGCCAGAGTTGTAACCCAAGTGGTTAAACTTGTATCAATAGGGAAACTTCCATCGTTACGAACGGAATATTGTAGAAAAGCCTCAGCTTTAGCACAAACAGCGCTGTTTTTTAAACCAGCGCCAACCAAAGTCATTAAAACGAAAGCTGTTAATGGTATGGCTTCCAAAAAACCTCCATTATCGGGCTGCTTCTCCGCTAAAACTCGCAAGAGTTTGGGTTCAAGAATATGGTTGATCAAACGTGCTAATGGATTTCTTGATGGATTCATTTTCTGCTTAATTATTCCCATAGAAATTAAGGCAGGAATAGCATAGCTTACTACATTTAAATTTAACCAACGAAAAAGTATATGGGGCAATGCTGCAAATTGATAGGGGAGTTGGGGTACAAATTTCCAACCCGTTTCTCCTAAACGTCCGGCTAAAGCACACATGGCCAAAATGGGTACCGAAAATGTTTTATCGCTGGCGTAATGTTTTAGAATTGCCTGACTAATGGCATTTGGTTCAAGGCTGCCTGCCGATTTAATAATATAGTTTTCAAGCTGTTCAATACAAGTTTGATATTCCCTATTATCTTTTACTATGGAAAAAGCACTCCAGCACAATAAACTGGTACTTAAGTTACTTTTGCTTTTAATGGTATCACCATAGCCACCATTGCTATTTATATTATTTTTAAGCCACTGTAACCCTCCACTAATTAGCTCACTATTACTTTTGGGGGAATATTTCCATAAGCTAAAAATAGCTACAGCTACTGCTAAGGCACTGCTTGAAAGTTGACCATCCCAAACGCCTTTGTCATTTCGTTGTGACAAGAGATTTTTGTGAAGGTTTCTAATGGTTCTTTTTATATTAGCATTCTCATTTTCGGTCATTATTTACCTATATTGTCCAATGGTTAACAATCCATAAAAAGTGTATTCAACATCCGGAATTTGATCGGCAATACTGCCAAAAAATCCACCGGAGCTATCCCAATGCAAGTTTGCAAATTCTATGGCATTGGCATTTATAATAGTGCTCGATTCGTTTACTATATTTAAAGCCAAAAGCGAAGTTGCTGTCGATAAAACATCTGATACAGGAACCTCTTCACCGGCCAAAAAACCTCCATTTTGTGAAATTAAAGTTTTCAACCAGTCTGCTGATTTTTTTACCGATATCAGATATTTATTTTGCAGAATTAAACCAGCAGCGCTCGTTGATCCAATTCCTTGTTTCGATTTTGGATGATTCACAAATGAACCGTTTTCCAGTTGAAGATTTTGGCAGCTGTTAGCAATTTGTCTCCTCCATAATTTTCCGAATTGAAAATCTTCAAAAAGACTATATGCAAGAAAATTAGCATAAATAGAGCAGTATTCCGCTCCTTGCTCTAAATGGTTAAAACCACCATCTTTCGCTTCATATTTTGTAAGCAGCAAAAGTAATTCTTTATGCTGCTTTCTTATTTTTCGAGCAAATTGATAACCTGCGAAATTTTGAATGAATGCAGATTTATTTAACAAATCAGCAGCCTTTTTAAATTTTTGCGAATAAAAAATAATCTCAAGCAAATAATAGCATCGCAGCATGCTAATGGCGTGCACAAAATCAACGTTGTTTTGGGTTTGCCAATTTTTTAAAAATGAAAGGTTCTTTTTATAAGAAATATCAATACCAAAAACATAGCATAGCGTGTAACCAAAAACCGAATAATAGGGATCAGCATTTCCCGATCTGTCCATGAACCCGCCGTCAGCATGTAGTTTTGAAAGGGTGAATGATGTTATAAGATCATTTGCTTCGGGGCTTAACTGCTTCCTTGCGTTTAAAAGACTTTTTAGTATGTGTTGGTTGATGGTTTTCATCCAATAATTTTATTTAGCAATTGGTAGAGCAGAATTTTAACAGAGGTATTTTCTAAGGCTTCTAACGATTCCAAAGCCTTACTTTTGTAGACATCAAGCATTTGTTTCGCAATTTCAATTGCACCTGATTTTTCTGCCCAAGTAAATATATCATTGGCAAATGCATTTCCTTTGTTTATATGCTGATGTAATTTATTTTGCATTAATTCAGGATTGTTTTCATTTAAAATGGCCAAAATTAAGGACGGACGAAAATCTGAAATGTCATTGTTAATTTGTTCAGGATTAAAATCATCAATATCATCCCTTATTTGGTAGGCAATTCCAATGGCATGACTGTAATTTTTTAATACGGAAGATAAAAGCGCTTCTTTTTCTGCAGCAATAGCTCCAAATACAAGAGAAACTTCAAATGCGGGTGCTGTTTTTAATGCAAAAATTTCAATTGTTTTTTCAACAGAAGGCATCTGCATTTTTTGCTGCCAAAGGAGTTCTTCTCCTTGCCCTAAACATAAGTCTCTATGTGCTTTTGATGCAGCAGTTATAAGTTTCTGAATTTGTTTGGTATTTAACCCTGAATCGGCAATTAGCTGATAGCCATAACTTAAAAGTAAGTCTCCGGTGTTTAAAGTAATTTTCATGGAGTGTTCTTTCAATAAAGAAGCTTCTCCATATCTTGAAGTATCATTATCAACAATATCATCATGTGCTAAAGATGCTTTATGAAAGCTTTCAATGGCAATGGCCAATTTGGCGAGTTTAGGAGTATTCTGCTCATTTTCAGCTGCTAGTGCCGTATAAACTGCCATCATAATTAAGGGGCGCCAGCGTTTTCCTCCAGCTTGTAGCCATTTGTTTGCAATACGGGTTGATTGATCGTTTAATGGAAATAGATTATTTAAATAGGTTGAAGTAAACCAGGCATTTGTGCTTGCGGTTAATTGCTTTAAATCGACCCTAGCCACGGAATTTGTTGAGTGGCTTAACTCTATAACTTGTTTCAACCATGGTTCGTTAGTTCTAGAATCTTTGCAGTTTGAATTGTACAATGGAATTGCAATTGAGGGTATGGCTTGCTTAAGTGAAATTGGAAAAGTACGTTCAAATGAATCAAGACAAGCAACACCAACCACACATTCAATTTGACCGGAGTTTAAAAGCACACTTACAGCTCCTGAGCCTTCGCTTACAATAACATTATACCCTAATTCTTCTGCTGTAGTAATATAATTTGCTAAATTGCAGCCACCGCATAATTCACAAAGCAATCCTAATTCATCGGTTTTTGCCTTACAACTTTTCGAGTTTTGAATGCATTTTGGCAAAAGTAAAACCCTTCTGTTAAATGGCACAGAGGCAACCACATTTTCCCAAGTATAGTTGTTTATTAAAATTGCAATGAGTTTATAAAAAGCTGAATATTGAGAATGATATTTTATAAATGTAGTGGCTAAACTAAAAAGTTGGTCTTTATAAAGCGGAGGAATTAATTTTTTGTTAGCTAAAAACACAGCAACCAAGTCTCTGAGTATATTCAACTCATCCTCATTGGGCATTATGTTTTTTGCTTCTGTAATTTCTATGTTTTCTTTAAAGCTCATAACATTTATTCACTTGCTTTTTGTTTGCTTATAAGGGTTGTTTTTTCTAATCTATTTATTAACCGAATACCGATTACTGAATACCGATTACTGAATACTGAACACAGAGAGAAGTCTAACACGGTAAACATAGCGAAGTCGAAGTGCTATCCATAAACTCCAAACCCGAAAAACCAATTCTTTTTTGCAAATCGGTACATCCAGCTTTTTTCTGGTATTTCTTTGTCTTGAATATGGTGTCCGGGTAGTTTTCCCATATTATTTAACTCGGTAAGGGCCGATCCTCGCTTCGATGAATCATAAGCATCCAAATCAGCAACCATTTTTTGTAAAGCCTCAGGACTATCCAGTAATATACATCCTTGTGTAGTTTTTGGAATCTCGGTACGCAGGTGTCTTAGTAAGACAGAATTTTCAATTATGTCACCCAAATTGTTACCATCTTTTACATTATCCAATGCAAATTGTATGGGCGGACAAAGTTCTATACCACCATGAGGGTTAATATGGTGACTTATTCCAACAGCCCCCGGACAAAGGGCTTTACCCTTATCATCCCAATAAGTATCAACAATCATAATGGGGAATTTTAGTCTGGCATTTACCATAAATTCTCTAAGTTGCAGAATTTCGTTTTCCGATAATGCCAATTCTTTGCTAGGATTAGCACCAACAGGCCGGTAAATATAATACCATAAATAATGGATTCCTTTATCGATGCATTTCTGAACAAATTCCTCACTTACCAAGTCCTTGAAATTTGATTTACAAACACTGGTGGCTACCCCCGTCATTAGTTTGTTCGATGTGCATGCATCAATACCCGTCATGCTGCGCTTGTAAACCTTATCAGCTCCACGGCGAATATCGCTCACATCTTCCAATCCTTCAATACTAACCAGCGGAGTAACATTAGCAAGTTTTCTGAGTTTTTTGGCAACTTCGTCTGTTAATAGCGTGCCATTTGTAAAAAGCTGAAAGTAACAATCGGAGTGTTGTTCAAGTATTTCAATTAAGTGCGGATACATTACAGGTTCACCACCTAAAATACCAAAGAAATAGGATCCCTTGGCTTTGCTCGAATTTATGATATTATTCAAGGTTTCAGGATTCATCCCTTTGCTTTTATTGTCTATTTTTACCCAGCATCCCTGACAGTTTAAGTTGCATTGGTCGGTTACTGAAATCATTAAAAAAGCAGGAAATAGTTCCCCTTTTTTAAGTCGTTTTTTATATTTTGCTATGGCTCGCATTGCTTTCCAACCCATATTATAGGAGAGTTTCAATAACAAGCGCATATCAATTTCAGTTAGTAGTCTTTTGGTAAAAGGAATTATCATTGAAGTTTTTTATGTATTTGAAGTTATATTTATGAATTAGTTACGCAAGCTACCATTTATTTTTTGTCGTTACATTTACATTGATCCCGTTCTTGTTTGGCAATTTGCAATTGGTCGGCTTTAAATAATGGTATGCCAGATGCTTTTCTTCTATTGGCAAGAAGCTTGTAAACATCCTGACTTTGTTGAATTCCATCTAATATATTTCCAACAGCGATGCTCTTTTCGGCTTCACCACCATCAATAGGACTTTCGTGATGCTTTGGAAAAATGATTGCATTAGTGGGGCAGGTGCGGGCACAAGCCGGACATAAATCCTTGCAATTTTCAGGATTCTCAACAATAACTTTTCCCTCATTATTGAGTTTGTATACTCCGAAAAGGCAAAAGTTCAGGCATTTTTGGCAGCTGTTACATACATCATAATCAAGTACCGGATACCAAGGTTTCCAGTTGTCATTATATGCAATAATTCTTGGCTCACCAGCCGTAAATTCCATCTTGCTTATTAAATCGGTAGAGCTTTCATTTAAATTGCGTAAATCAATATTATGTTCAGCGGAGTCTATTCCCAAGTGTTTAACTAAATTATTCATGGCCTTAGGTTGGCAGCCTAGCAGTAAGTGTTTTTCCTCATTTTTGATTAAGCTGTGGTTAATTGAATCCTGAGTTGCCAATCCGCACATATCATCTATTAAGGTATAGGCAATATTTGCTTTGCTTAACTCTTCTTTCCATTTCTGAAGGGAAACTTCTTCTACTTTTGAACCCCTTTTACAGGCACAAATTGTAAGTTGTGTCATTATCTAAAGAATTTAATGGACGCTAATTAATTAAATTTAAACTGTAATTCTTATTATTTGCGATAGATTATATGAAAGAAACGGTAAAAAAGATGTTTGAATCGGTAAAACGAGAATTTAGAAAACATGATAATAAGGTTTAAAAGGTTTTTGCATTACTTAAGTACAAAACTAATTCGTTTTTTTAAGGCAAATAAAAATATTATGTATTTAACAACTATTTAACAAGGTAGTTAACTTGCACTAAATCAATTAAATAATTGAATTACTATTTAGATTTAGTCTAGATAAAGATAGTGATTTTTGTATGAGGTTTTTTATTCATACTTTTAAAAATGAATTCAAAAATTTACTCTTAAAACCTATTGTTATGATTCAAAAAACTCTATTATTAATTCTCATGTGTAGTGCTAGCTTAATACAAGCACAAAATGCAAACCAATGGCGTGGAAAAAACCGCGATGGTATTTATAATGAAACTGGTTTATTAAAGCAATGGCCGGCAGATGGTCCAAAATTATTATGGCATTTCGATAGTTTAGGTCCAGGGCATGCATCGGCTACTATTGCCAATGAAATGATTTACACAGGGGGTACAGAAGACGAAAATGGGTTTATTATTGCTTTAAGCTCAGAAGGTAAACAAGTATGGAAAACATCGTACGGTAAAGAATGGATGGAAAATTGGGATGGTATTCGTTCTACTCCAACTTTTAATGATGGCAGAGTTTACATGATGAGTGGCTTTGGCGTGCTTACTTGTTTGGATGCCAATAATGGAACATTATTATGGAAAGTAGATTTGTTTAGCAAATATGGTGGACGCAATATTCAATGGGGAGTAACTGAAAACTTACTTATATATGACAATCAATTGATTTGTATGCCTGGTGGAACTGATTCAAATATAATTTCACTTGATAAAAATACGGGTGAACTTATTTGGTCAAATAAAGCTAAAGGCGATAAAAGTGCATATTGCTCTCCTCAGCTTATAAACCATAAAGGAAAACGGATGATTGTTACTCATGGAGCCAATAATATTGTTGCTCTGGATGCAAATAATGGGATGTTTTTATGGAGCTTTCCGTGGACAAATAAATATTCGGTGCACCCAAATACACCTTTATACGCTGATGGAAAATTATTTTGTGCCAGTGGATATGGACAAGGAAGTATTATGCTAAAACTCGCTGATGATGGAAATTCTGTATCAGAACTATGGCGAAACGAAGAGTTAGATAACCAAATTGGTGGGTTTGTATTAATAGATGGTAAGATTTATGGTGCAGGTCAGAAGTCACGCAAATGGCTTTCCTTAGACTGGGAAACAGGTAAGGAAATTAATAATGCATCAGAACTTAAAGTAGGGAGTGTAATTGCAGCTGATGGTATGCTTTATTGGTACAGTAGCGGTGGTCAGGTGGCTTTAGTTCAACCCAATTCAGGACAATTTAAAGTAGTTAGCCAGTTTGATGTTCCTTTTGGTGAAAAACAACATTGGGCTCATTTAGTTATTGCTAATAAAAAACTATATGTTCGTCATGGAACCTCATTAATGGTGTTTGATATAAGTCAATAAATATGATAAAAAAAGGAGTTGTTTCTGCAGCTATTTTACTGATAGCTGTTTCAATGAATGCACAAGTAGTTTCAGAATGGCGAGGTTTAGGCCGCACTGGAGTTTATACAAATGAAACAAATCTGTTAAAAGTATGGCCCCAAAATGGTCCTGAATTGCTTTGGTATGTCGATAGTATTCCCAAAGGTTATGCATCGGTGGCAGTTGCTTATAGTAAGGTATTTGTAACGGGCATAGTCAATGACAAGGATGTACTAATGGCTTATGATATGGAAGGCCAAAAACTATGGGAAACACCCTATGGGCGAGCTTGGAATGGCTCTTATGAGCACAGTCGTTGCACCCCCACTGTTGAAAATAATAGAATCTTTTTATCAAGTGGACTGGGCGATGTAGCTTGTTTAAATGCTGAAAACGGTTCAATTATATGGGAGGTTAAGGCTGTTGATATTTATGAAGGAGCTGCTGGAAAGTATGGTTACGCCGAGTCTTTATTACTTGTTGATGATAAAGTATTTTTTACACCGGCTGGTGAAAAAACAACAATGGTGGCACTAAATAAAAATACAGGTGAAACTTTATGGGAATCAAAATCATTAAATGATAATGCATCCTATGCTTCGCCTCTTATTATTGAGGCAAAAGGCAAAAAAATGATACTGAATTTAACAGAGCATTTTCTTTTTTCCTTAAATCCTGAAAATGGAGAGCTTATGTGGCAATTCGATTTTGGGGAATATGCTGGTGGAAAAAGCAAAAGAAATAACCAAACCAACACGCCTTTATTTTTTAATAACGAAATATTTTTAACAAGTGGTTACGATCATAAAAGTGTTATGCTAAGTTTGGCCGAAGATGGTAATGACGTAAAAGTTAAATGGGTAGATACGATTTTAGATGTGCATTATGGTGGAGTAGTGCAAATTGACGGATATATTTATGGTACTAATTGGTTGCATAACCGAATGGGAAATTGGGCTTGCATAAAATGGGATACAGGGAAAGTTATGTACTCCGAAGAATGGCATAATAAGGGTTCAATAATAGCTGCTGATAGTATGCTGTATTGTTATGAAGAAAAATTGGGAACAATGGGTATTGCCCCTATAAATCCTGAAAAGTTTGAAATTGTGAGCTCATTTAAATTGCCTTATGGCGATAGTCCATTTTGGGCACATCCGGTTATTAAAAACGGGAAACTATTTTTAAGAAGCAGCACAGCATTAATGGTTTATAATATTAAAAGGCTGTAGTTTAAAATAGCGATGATAAAATTAAAAGGCTTGTTGAGTTTGAATATCAAACTGTCTGCCGGTAGGCAGGGTAGCTCGGGGCTCCGATAATAATGAGGTGATTAGAAAACCGTCGCACGTACTTCGTATTTAAAAGAGAAGGGTTTATTTGCGACGGAATTTTGGAAAATATACAAATAACAACGCTATAATAAACTAGAGCTTATTAAAGAATAGGATTTTGAAAGTTTAGTCGGATTAAGTTGCATATTTAACTTGTTCATATTTCAATTTGTCGTTATTGTGATTTTTGGAGCTATTTTTCTTTTATTTTCACAAGCACTTATAAACGATCAACTTAATTAATAAAGTACATATGAAAACAGTAACTATTACTCTCGTATTAATTGCAATTTTTACGCAATTCACCAATGCGCAAATTATAAGTCAATGGCGAGGTGAAAATCGCAATGGTATTTATAATGAAACCAACTTGTTAAAAGAATGGCCAGTCGACGGGCCTGAATTACTTTGGTTCAATGATTCACTTCCAAAGGGCCATTCATCGGCTGCAATTGATGGTGAAACAATTTATTTAACTGGTTTAATTGATACGTTAGATTATTTGATTGCTCTTGACAATAAAGGCATTATGAAGTGGAAAATTGCTTACGGCAGAGCTTTTATGGAATCTTTTCAAGACAGTCGTAGCACTCCGACCATTGAAGGTAACAATATATATGTGCAAAGCAGCATGTGTGATATTGCATGTATAAACAAAACCAACGGAGAAATTATTTGGAAGGTTGAAGCTTTTGATAAATATGAAGGAAAAGTAGGCACATGGGGATATGCGGAATCACTGCTAATAATTGATGATAAAGTGGTTTTTACTCCGGCCGGACACAAAACCACCATGGTTGCTTTGAATAAGTTAACAGGTGATGAAATATGGAAAACGGAAACACTAAATGATACCTGTGGATATGCATCGCCTATTTTAATTGAAAAAAATGGCAAAAAAGTAATTGTAAATGTATTGGCAACTAATGTTTTTGGTGTAGATGCTGAAACTGGAAGTATTGTTTTTACCAATAAATACGCAAATGTTGATAATACACGAGCCATTGCTATGTGGTCCAGCGCTCCAAAAATAAATACCAATACACCAGTGTATTATAATAATGAGATTTATATTACAAGTGGTTATAACCATTCAGGTGTAAAGTATAAACTTAATGATGAATTAACTGATATTGAAGTGGTTTGGACAGATTCTGTCCTTGATGTGCATCATGGTAATGTTGTTTTGATTGACGGATACATTTATGGGTCGAACTGGTTAAATAACAGTAATGGAAACTGGTGCTGTATAAATTGGGAAACGGGTAAAGCTGAATACGAAATTGAATGGCAAAATAAAGGATCAATAATTAGCAACGATGGCATGTTATATTGTTACGATGAAAAGCGCGGTAATATAGCATTAGTGCCAGCAACGCCCGATGGTTTTAATATAGTAAGCCAATTTAAAATAGCGAAAGGTAAAGGGCCACATTGGTCGCATATGGTTATTAACAATGGTAAACTTTATGTTCGCCATGGAAACGCCCTAATGGCTTATGATATTGCTAATAAATAAATGAATAGTTTATAGTAATTTTAAAAAGAATAATTTGCACACAATTATTAAAAAATACGCAATTCATATTTTCACAGCTATAGCAGTTGTGGCTTTTGTGTATTGGTTTACTTACAATCCCACCAAACATTTTATAGCAAGTGTTCCTGGCATGGATAGTGTTCCTGCTGCCGATTCCGGATTAATGGAAGTTGTTGAAATTGGAAAATTCTTTACAGAGTATTCAAAACATGAAAGTAGTTTGCAAGGCAAGTGGGTGCGATTTCGAGGGGCACAATCTGATAATATTGTAAAAGACAAAACGCCTTTAATAGCTAAATTTGGGAATGATGGTCCTAATGTTATTTGGGATGTAGATTTAGGAGAAGGACATGCAGCACCTGTAATCTATAATGGTAAGGTTTATTTGCTTGATTATTTAGAGCAAGAAAAGCAAGATGCATTGCGGTGTTTTTCTTTGGAAACAGGCGCTGAACTATGGCGAAGAAGCTACAGCGTTCATGTAAAACGAAATCATGGTATGTCGCGTACGGTTCCTGCAATTACCGAAAACTATTTGGTAACTATTGGACCATTAGGCCATGTTATGTGTGTAAATCCCCAAAGTGGTGATTTGCTATGGACTTTAGATTTAGTTGATACTTACCACACCGAAATTCCCTTTTGGTACACCGGCCAGTGTCCAATAATTGAAAATGATGTGGTTATTTTAGCACCCGGTGGAAAAGCTATTTTAATAGGCATTCATTGTGCCACAGGTGAGGTTGTATGGGAAACACCAAATCCTGATGGTTTGCAAATGTCGCATTCATCGGTAATGCCAATGAAACTGGGGAATAAAAATACCTATGTATATGCGGCTATTGGAGCTTTAGTTGGCATTTCTGCCGAACCTGAAAATCAAGGAGAATTGCTTTGGAAAACCACAGAGTTTGTGCCAAATGTTATTGCGCCATCTCCTGTAATATTCAACGATAACAGAATTTTTATGACAGCAGGCTATGGCGCAGGGTCTATCCATTTTAAGATAAATCCGAACAACTATAGCATTGAAGTACTGCAACAATATAAACCAAAAGAGGGACTGGCGTCAGAACAACAAACACCTGTAGTAATTGGCAATAATGTCTACGGCATTTTGCCCAAAGATGCTGGTTCAATGCGTAATAGGTTTGTGTGTTATTCCAAAAATGATTTTCAAAAGCTAATATGGGCAAGTGAGAAAACCGACAGGTTTGGTTTAGGGCCTTATGTTTTTGCTGATGGCAAATTTTTTATTGTTGACGATGATGGAACTTTGACCATAGCTATGGTAAGCAAAGCTGGCTTTAAAGTACTCGATCAATATCGGGTTATTGAAGGACATGATGCATGGGGACCAATTGCAATTGCAGATGGTAGGTTACTCATGCGAGATTCAAAAAAGATGGTATGCTTAGATATTTGCAAATAGTGGATTATTCGTTTGATTTTGAGTAATTTTAATACATAAAAATTAGTAATATGAGACAAAAGATAATTATTGGAGGTGCGGTATTGCTTTTAATTGTGGTGGTGGTTCTTATGGTTAAAGATATGTACAATAATCCAACTGCTACCAAGAGCAATCCGTATGAATATACCATTGATAGTTTTAAGGATATTGACACATCTCTATATTGCTACAAAGAAGTTAAACGTTTTTCGCCCATTATTGAAAAACTAAGAGGAATTGCTATCGATAATGATGATGACTTGTATCTAACGGGTCTTCAGAAAGTAATGATTTACAATAAAGATCTTGAGTTTCAGAAAGGGTTTAAAATTAATAGCGAGGCTAAGAATATTTCAGTTTCTGATTCAAAACAGATTTTTTTGGGAGTAAGCGATCATGTTGAAGTTTGGAATGTTGAAGGAACGCAGCTTGATAGCTGGAATCGTTATAACGATAGATCCGTAATTACGAGTATTGTCGTTGGGGAATCATCGGTTTACGTTGCTGATGCGGGAAATAAAGTGATATTGCAATATGATTTCACGGGTGAGCTTTTAAAAGAGATTGGAAAGAAAGATAGTTTGAATGGACGTACAAGTTTTATCATTCCAAGTCCGTTTTTTGATGTTGCAATTGGTCGAGAAGGTGAATTGATAGCTGTTAATTCAGGGCTGCATGCCTTTGAGTCGTATAATAGTATGGGCGAATTAGCATCATTTTGGGAAAGAACCAGCATGCAGCTTGATGGATTCAGCGGTTGCTGCAATCCTTCGCATATGGCTGTATTAGCTGATGGAGCCTTCGTTACAAGCGAAAAAGGTTTGATTCGTGTAAAAATTCATGAACCCAATGGTGATTTTAGGTGTGTAGTTGAAGGGCCAAATGCCTTTGAAGAGGGCACTAAAGGCCTTGATATTGCAGTGAACTCAAGCGATGATATATTTTTAATTGTACCCAACAGCAAAGAAGTAAGAGTATATAGTAAGAAGAATTGAATAAGGATATACTACACATGAATAGACGAAATTTCATACAATCAATTGGACGAGGAGCCATTTTATCTGGACTTGTATTTACTTCAGCTTACCTTTTGCTAAAAGAAAAGCCAGAAGGAGCAGGATCCTGCAATTTAGATTTTGTCTGCAAGAATTGTAAAAAGGTAAAAAACTGCAATCTGCCGGAGGCTAATAGTTATAGAAAGCAAGATTTAAAGGGTAATGAAAGGAAGAAATTTTAATATTTTAAATCCACTGTCTTCAGTAATCTATCTGAGAACTGAAGACTGTGGACTGTTGACTTAAAAAAACATGGGAGATAGTGAGAAAAGGAATAAAATAAACCGAAGAGAATTTATAAATAGTGGAGTACGCTTTTCTGTAGCGCTTGGTATTGGTGGCTTAAGCGGTTTATTGCTGAGTAACTCGTCAAAGCAAGAAATGGTTTGGCAGCTCGATGCAACTAAATGTGTACAATGTGGTCGGTGTGCTACAAGCTGTGTGCTAACACCATCGGCAGTTAAATGCATGCACGTTTTCAATATGTGTGGCTATTGCAATTTGTGTGGTGGATATTTTCGTCCAGGTGTTAAAAATCTTTCAACAGCGGCCGAAAAGCAATTATGTCCTACTGCTGCCATTGAAAGGGTTTATGTTGAGAAGCCCTATTTCGAATATCATATAATTGAAGAATTATGCATTGGCTGTGGTAAATGTGTAAAGGGGTGTGGTTCATTTGGTAATGGCTCAATGCAACTGCAAGTAAATCAAAGCATTTGTGTAAACTGTAATGAGTGTGGTATAGCTCGCGATTGCCCAGTTGATGCCTTTAAAAGAGTACCTGCAAAAGATCCTTACTTATTCAACGGAATAATGAAAAATAAAGATGACAATGAAACATAAATACTTATGAATATAGTGTATTGTAAGTCAATAGAAAATGCTGCACCATAAAACACAATATTAAATACAAAAGAATGACCAAAAAATTCATATACATATTTCTTTTTTTTATTCTTATTATTCAGGGTGTTTCTGTACAAGCTCAACGCTTTCCAAAACCTGAATTTGAAAATGGACACACCCAACCAGAAGTGCAAAAGCCTGAAGCCCGATCAACTGCTCTTGAGTATTTTGACATTTTTGTATTATTAGCAAGCCTTTCAGTAGTGTCATGGTTGGTATTAAAAAAACGATCGCGACGTGGGGTGCTTTATATGAGTCTTTTTTCCATTGCTTACTTCGGATTTTTTCGCGAAGGCTGTATTTGCAGCGTAGGGTCATTGCAAAATATTTCTTTGGCTTTATTTAATCCAAATTATGTGATTCCTATTTCTGCTATTCTGTTTTTTGCTTTGCCTTTGATTTTCACACTCTTTTTTGGTCGAACTTTTTGTGCAGGAGTATGTCCATTGGGTGCCATTCAAGATATTGTAGCAATTAAGCCTATTGAAATAAAGCCATGGCTGCAAAAAACCCTAGGTATCCTACCATTTGTTTATTTGGGATTGGCTGTTCTGTATGCCGCTACAGCTTCCGATTTTGTTATTTGCCGTTACGATCCATTTATTGGAATTTACCGACTCGATGGCACGTTCACCATGTTTATTATTGGTGGTATTCTTTTGTTAATTGGAGTTTTTATAGCGCGTCCATACTGTCGGTTCTTATGTCCGTATGGAGTGCTGCTTAATTGGGTTAGTAGGTTTTCTAAAAAGCATTTAACCATTACTCCGGCAAGCTGCATTCAATGTAAACTATGTGAAAATTCGTGTCCTTTCGGAGCCATTGAAAAACCGGTTCCTGAAGATATTAAGCTGGATAGAAAAACCATGATTTTTAGATTTATTGGTCTATCAATAATAATTCCGCTATTGATTATAATTGGAGGATGGGCAGGTTCTCAAATGCATGAGGTTTTAGCTAAGGTGAATCCAAAAGTTCGCATGGCAAATGAAATGATAGAAGCCATGGAGAATCCAAAAGGGGTGGAATCATTAAATATTGAATCGTTTAAAAGCAGCGGAAAGTCTGCATCAGAACTTTATGAAGAATCAGCTGCCATACTAAAACAATTTGAACGGGGTAGTTGGATTTTAGGGGCATTTATAGGTTTGGTTATTGGTATCAGTTTAGCATCATTATCAATACTACGATATCGCGAAGATTATGAACCCAATAGAGGCGATTGTTTAAGTTGTGCTCGATGTGTCGATTTTTGTCCGGTGAAATCTGAAGGTGATGAATTGATTTAATAGACTGTTTAAAATATTTCAGAATGAATAATAAAGAAAAAAATAAAGATCAGGTTTTAAAAGGTATTGCTTTGGTAGCACTGATTTTTGCTATGGTAGTTTGTGTTTTGGTTATTGCCAGTTACTTTCAAATTAACCGGATGGATCCTGTCAATACCGAGGTAATTAATTCCTTAGTTGAGCGCTTGAACGAAAATCCTAAGGATGAGCTATTGAAACATCAAATTCAGGAGCTCGATTTATTGGCTCGGAAAGCATATTTTATAAATCAATGGCAAGTAAAAATGGGAGGTTATTTAATTTTACTTGCACTAGCCGTGTTTGTTATTGCCTATCAATTGATGGATGCCAATAACCGCAAACAAGTGCTGGCAAATCCTGATCAACCAAAAGACATTCTTGGAATACAAAAAAATGCCAGAATTGGAATTGCTCTGGTGGGTGGTAGTTTAGTAATATTAGCGTTACTCTTGGCATTTTTCATGCATACGCAATTGGGCGATAAATTACGTAATTCAGGAAATAAATCAGAGCAAATCGCAGAATCGCCGATAGATGATAAAGAGGAAGAAGTAACACCAATACCAATTGCAAATGTAGAAACGCCAGAAGTTCAGGAATTGGTAGGTGAAGAGCTAAGCGAGCTTGTTGAAGAGCCTATAAAAGATGAAGAAAAAGTAATAAAGACTAGTAATACTCCAAAGAAAAGTAATATAGGCATTCCTTCAGAAGAAGAATTGAAAAATAATTTTACCTCATTTAGGGGGTATTATAGCAACGGAATTGTTTATCAAAAGAATATACCAACAGATTGGGATGCGGCTTCAAACAAAAATATTCTATGGAAAGCTGAAGTTCCTTTGCATGGTTTTAATTCTCCGATTATTTGGGAAAATAAAGTATTTGTAAGTGGTGCAACTGAAGCGGTTCGCGAAGTTTTTTGTTTTGATGGAACAACAGGTGAAATGTTGTGGCGAACTAAAATTGAAAATATTCCTGGTTCCCCATCAGTAGCACCCAAAACAACCGCCGATACGGGGTTAGCAGCTGCAACAATGACAACGGACGGGAAACGTGTTTATGTAATATTCGGAACAGGTGATATTGCTGCTTTTGATATGAATGGAAAAATGGTTTGGGGTATAAATTTAGGAGTTCCACAAAACCATTACGGACACTCATCTTCATTAATCATGTATAAGGATAAATTGATTGTTCAATACGATCAGAAGAAAAACTCCCAAATAATGGCTCTTGAAGCTTCCTCTGGAAAAAAAGTTTGGAGTACGCCACGCGAAGTGAAAATCTCTTGGGCATCACCAATTTTAGTAGAGTATAATGGCGAAACACATATAATAACAGTTGCCGATCCCTTTGTGGCATCTTATAATCCGCAAACGGGACAAGAAAATTGGAAACTTGATTGCATTTTCGGCGAAGTAGGTCCTTCAGCGGCATATGTCGATGGAAAAATATTTGCCTTAAATGAGTATGCAACATTAGCAGCAATTGACATGGATAAACCATCGGAAGTGTTATGGGAAGATGATATGATATTGTCTGATATTCCTAGTCCTGTTGCCACGAACGGTTTGTTAATAGTATCAACAAGCTATGGTTTGGTTGCCTGCTATGATGCAGTTACGGGTAAAATGTATTGGGAACATGAATTTGGGAATAATATATACGCGTCGCCTATGGCGGTGGGTGATAACGTATATTTAATGGATATTAAAGGAGTGATGCATATTTTTAAAGCAAGCAAGGAATATTCGGAAGTGGCACAATCAAGTTTGGGAGAAGATGTGGTAACCACTCCGGCTTTTGCCGATGGCAGAATTTATATTAGAACAGATAAAAACCTATATTGCATAGGTAAATAAAAAAATCAGGCTGAAAGCCTGAGACATATCAGCATGGGGCAACGCCCCATGTGCTAGATGAATAGTAGAAACCGTTTCAAGTGCAAATGATCATTGAAATTAAAATGTTGCATGAAACGGAATAAGAAAAAATATAAATAAAGAAACATTGAGAATCATTATATGGATTCAGAAATATTAGATAAGGTAGATCAAATAATCCAAGACATTGGCAAGGCAGAAAATCATGCCATTCCAATTCTTCAATCCATTCAGGATGAATTTAATTATTTGCCTCAAGATGCTTTAAAAAGGGTGAGTGAAACAACCGATATTTCGGCATCAAAAATAACAGGTATTTCAACTTTTTACTCACAATTCAGGCATTCACCCGTGGGTGAGCATATTATTAAAGTGTGTATTGGAACAGCCTGCCATGTTAAAGGAGCCATGCAGGTACACGATGCATTTAAACGCTCGCTTAAAATTGAGGGGAAGGACGATACCGATGCCGATAAACTTTTTACTGTTGAAAAAGTAGCTTGTTTAGGATGTTGCACCATAGCACCAGTCGTGCAGATTGATGATGTTACTTACGGACATGTTACCACTGAAAAAGTGGATGATATAATTAAAGACTTTAAGTCAAAAGAAAAAAAATTGGCTGTAAAAGAACCGGTGATCGCAAATGCCAATCACAAATTACAAGGCGAAATTCGAATTGGATTAGGTTCGTGTTGTGTAGCTAGTGGAAGTAGAGAAGTTAAGGAAGCATTAGAGTCGACCCTTGAAAGCAGTCAGATTAACGTTGATGTTAAACACGTGGGTTGTGTAGGAATTTGTAATCAGGTACCCATGCTTGAGGTGCATAAACCAAACGAAAAACCAACCTATTATACCAAGATAAAGCCTGAAGAAGTAAGTCAGGTAATCCATCATCATTTTAAGCCTGAGACTTTAGTTGAGAAAGTAAAAGCAGGTTTGTTGAGTGTATTTGAGGATTATGTGGTACATGACCTACCAAAATCTATTAAAAGATATAAAGGGGATGCGCTAAATACGCCTATTGCGGAATTTTTAGATGGTCAAATGAATATTGCTACCGAGTTTCGTGGCGAGCTAAAACCGTCAGAATTAGATGAGTATATTAATTTGGGTGGGTTTGATCCTTTTAAAAAGTGCCTAAAAGAATTCTCTCAGCAACAGATTATTGATACAATAACCCAGAGTGCATTGCAAGGCAGGGGCGGAGGTGGCTTTAAATCGGGTATTAAGTGGCAGATGGTTAAAGATGCTCAAAGTGATGAAAAATACGTAATATGCAATGGCGATGAGGGCGATCCGGGTGCTTTTATGGATAGAATGTTGTTGGAATCGTACCCGTTTAGAGTGATTGAAGGATTATTAATTGCCGGTTTGGCAGTAGGTGCCACGAAAGGCTTTTTTTATATTCGAGCCGAATACCCTTTAGCTGTAGAACGAATAAAAGAGGGCATAGCTATTTGCAGGGAGAAAGGCTATATTGGTAAGCATATCTTTGATAGTAAATTTTCATTCGATATTGAAGTTTTTGAAGGTGCAGGAGCTTTTGTTTGTGGCGAAGAAACGGCGTTGATTGCTTCCATAGAAGGCAATAGAGGTATTCCAATCATGCGTCCTCCTTACCCGGCTGAAAAAGGATTGTGGGGTAAGCCTACGCTTATAAATAATACAGAAACCCTTTCTTTAGTATCGTGGATAATTAAAAATGGTGCTGAGGCTTTTGCTAATGTTGGTACTAAAGCGAGTAAAGGCACAAAGGTTTTTGCACTAGCTGGTAAAATTAACAGAGGAGGACTAATTGAAGTTCCTATGGGTATTACCATTCGTACTATTATTGATAAAATTGGCGGAGGAATTCCCAATGGTAAAAAGTTTAAAGCCGTGCAAATTGGTGGACCTTCAGGGGGCTGTATTCCCTCAAATTTAATGGACACATCCATTGATTTTGATTCCTTAAAAGAAGTAGGAGCCATGATGGGTTCAGGCGGGCTTATTGTTCTTGATGAAACAGATTGTATGGTTGATATTGCCAGATATTTTCTTGCTTTCACACAAGATCAATCATGCGGCAGATGTACTTTCTGTAGGGTGGGTACCAAACGGATGTTACAGATTCTTGATAAAATATCAGCCGGTAAAGGAGTAATGTCTGATCTTGAAACTTTAGAGAAATTGGCCTATCAAACTAAAAAGGGTAGTATATGTGGCTTGGGTAAAACAGCTCCAAATCCAGTATTATCCACATTAAAGTATTTTAGAGAAGAATACTTACAGCATATTAATGGCAAATGCCCAACAGGTAAATGTCTGGATATAATAAAGTATAGCGTTAATGATGAATGCATTGGTTGTACTAAATGTGCTCAGCGTTGTCCTGTTGATGCCATTGAGAGTAAGCCGTATGAGCTTCACAGTATTGATACAGAAAAATGTGTAAAATGTGATATTTGCAGGCAAATTTGTCCGGTGGATGCGGTTGTTATTGAATAGTTGTTGTAGAAGTTTCACCCCTTCAGGGTGAGTAAGCTTTCTGCGAAAGCAACTTGGGGCGCTGCCCCAAGATGAGGAATATAAGGCTTTCAGCCTTTTGACCAGAGCCTGAAAGGCTCTAATTCATCAACTAGGGGTAGCACCCCTAGCAAGTGAACGAAGTGAGCGATGGGGCATCGCCCCTAGCAAGTGAACGAAGTGAGCAGTGGGGCATAGCCCCTAGAACAAGCAAAACGAGTAACCACAGGCTGAAGGCCTGTAACATAAATATAAGAATATGGGACAATCATTATCGAAACTATATGTACATCTTACCTTTGGTACAAAGGGCAGAAAACCATATATCAATACTGAAGCTGAAGAAAAACTTCATGCCTATATAAAAGGTATATTAGATAATTTTGATAGTCCATCAATAATTATTAATTCGGTACCTGACCATATTCATATATTGTTTCGACTTTCGAAAAATCATGCACTTGCAAAAGTTATTGAAGAAGTGAAAAAATCATCATCAAAATGGTTCAAAGAACAGGAAGGTGTTGATTATGAGTTTAAATGGCAAATTGGTTATGGAGCTTTTTCTGTAAGCAGTTCAAAAGTTGATGTTGTTAAGAATTATATAAAAAAACAGAAGGTACATCATTCAACAAGAACATATAAAGATGAAATTGAAGAATTTATTAGAGAATATGACGTAATTGAATACGATGAGAATTATTTTTGGGATTAGGTGTTTCACCCCTTCAGGGTGAGTAAGCTTTCTGCGAAAGCTGTTTGGGGCGATGCCCCAAGTTAAAGAATTTAAGGCTTTTAGCCTTTTGATTAAAGCTTTGTAAAAATATAATTGAGTATATAAATAATGTTGCAAAAGTCAATTCAAGGATAGAGCCTGAAAGGCTCACATTCCCCAACTAGGGGCAGAGCTCCTAGCCAGTGAACGAAGTGAGCTGTGGGGCGTCGCCCCTAGAAACGAGGGAACCGAGTGACAACAGGCTGAAGGCCTGAAACAAGAAAGAGATGATAAAACTAACAATAGATAACAAACAAGTAACTGTACCAAAGGGCACTTCAATTCTTGAAGCAGCAAAGGAAATAGGTATCCATATTCCATCCATGTGCTATTTAAAAGGATATAGCAATCATCCTTCGTGCATGGTGTGTATGGTAAAGGATAAAAAAACAGGACAACTACATCCATCATGTGCTTATCCTGCTCAAGATAATATGGAGGTAATAACCAATGATATAGAGGTTATTGAAGCTCGAAAAGATGCATTGGAATTATTATTAAGCGACCATGTTGGTGATTGCGAAGCACCTTGCAGAATTGCTTGTCCGGCCTTTATGGATATTCCTGAAATGAATCGGTTAATTGCAAAAGGTAATCCTATTGAAGCTTTAAAATTAGTTAAAGAAGAGATTGCCCTTCCATTGGTTTTGGGCTATGTTTGTTCTGCACCTTGTGAAGGAGCTTGTCGCAGGCGGTCAATTGATGAAGCGGTTTCAATATGTCAGCTTAAAAAGTTTGTGGCACTTGAAGATGCAAATTCTAAAAACCCTTATTTACCTAACAAAGCTGCCAGTACAGGTAAAACGGTAGCAATTATAGGTGCGGGTCCTTCAGGTTTGGCATGTGCATTTCATCTAGTAAAGTTGGGGCATCAGGTAACTGTTTTCGATAAAAATGAAAAAGCGGGTGGCGCATTGTTGCATAATAATCAGCCCAAAGAATTACCTAGTGAAGTTTTAGAAAATGAGATTGCAATTCTCGAAGCATTTGGGGTTCAATTTTCATTGAAAGAGGAAATTGACAGTGAAAAATTAAAATCATTTTCGACAGCATATAATGCTATAGTAGTGGCTACCGGCGAAATTAAAAATGGTGAAGCCCCTTTGGGTTTAAAGTTAAACGAGAAACATTCGGGCATTGATATTGCCGATGGATTGTTTTCAACGAACCTACCCAATGTTTATGCCTGCGGAAGTACAGTGAAGGTTCAAAAAATGGCAGTTCGTGCCTTAGCACAAGGCAAAGCTGCAGCCTATTATGTTCATGGAGTGCTTTCTAATTCAGAGATCACAAATACTAGACTTTTCAATTCAAAATTTGGTAAATTAGCTAAAGAAGAACATGCTGAGTATTTGAAAGAATCAAATTCAAATGCCCGATTTGAACCTGAGAATGAACTTGATGGATTTATTTCACAAGCTTCTATTGATGAAGCAAAAAGATGTCTGCGCTGCGATTGCCGAAAGCCAAAAGCGTGTAAATTAAGAATGTTGGCAGATGAGTATGGGGCAATTCAAAAAACTTATAGCTTTGGTGAACGAAATTTGGTTACCAAGCAATTTACACATGATACCATTATTTACGAAGAAGAAAAATGCATTCGCTGTGGGTTGTGTGTAGATATCACTCAAAAAGAGAAAGAATTAACTGGTTTAACTTATGTTGGTAGAGGATTTGATGTTAGGATTGGAATCCCTTATAATGAAACCCTACAGAACAGTTTAACCAAAACAGCTCAAAAATGTGCAGAAAGTTGTCCAACGGGAGCAATATCATTTAAGTAGCAAGTAATGAAAAGAAAGTATCAAATAAGCAGTAAGCAGTAAGCAGTAAGCAGTAAGCAGTAAGCAGTAAGCAGTAAGCAGTAAGCAGTAAGCAGTAAGCAGTAAGC
>JAQICC010000318.1 GCA_027858735.1 Salinivirgaceae bacterium | reverse complement strand
TTATCTGATGATGTGAGCTCCTCTACGTAAAGAAGGTCGGCGGAAAAAGTATGCTTTGCATAAAAAACAGTTTTTCTGCGTTAAATTATTTCACAATAGCTCGCTATTATTCAATAATTAGCCTTGATAAACAGCTTTTTATATCAACCGAGGACAAAGGACGAGCCCAACGGAGCTAATCTGAACTCGAAAAACTACGTCGAACTCAGGTTTATAGTTTGTTTACGACAACCTTATAGCTTGGATCTTCCAAAACATTTACCTCAATTATTTTGTCGGCATTTTTGAGTAGTTGCCTGCAATCTTTACTTAAATGGCGTACATGAATCTTTTTCCCCACTTTTAAATATCGTTCGGTAATTTTATTGAGAGCTTCAATAGCCGACATGTCTATTATTCTACTTTCTTTAAAGTCTATTATTACTTCATCAGGGTCGTTCAAAATATCAAATTTATCGTTAAACGCATGTATTGAACCGAAAAACAATGGTCCATATATTTCATAATGTTTTATGCCATTTTCATCAATTCTTTTTCGTGCTCTAATCCGTTTTGCATTGTCCCAGGCAAATACTAGTGCAGCTATTATAACGCCAATTAATACCGCTAAAGCCAAGTTATGTAAAATTACGGTAATAAGTGTCACAACAACCATTACAAAAATATCGGATTTTGGCATTTTGTTGAATGTCCTGAGACTTGTCCATTCAAAAGTGCCAATTGCTACCATTATCATTAATCCGGTTAAAGCCGCCATTGGTAATTTTTCGATTACTGGAGCACCAAACATTACAAAAAGCAATAAAGCTATTGCCGCAATTATCCCCGAAAGTCTTGCTCTTGCTCCATTTGATATGTTTATTAGACTTTGCCCGAGCATGGCACAACCACCCATGCCCGAAAATAAACCTGAAAGAATATTTGCTGAGCCTTGTGCTATTGCTTCTTTATTTCCTCTTCCTCGTGTTTCAGTAATTTCATCAATTATGTTTAATGTCAGCAGACTTTCAATAAGACCAACACCGGCAATAATTGCAGCGTACGGGAAAATTATTATCAGTGTTTCTAATGTAAAGGGTATTTGTGGTATGTTAAAAGGAGGAAATCCACCTTGTATAGATGCAATGTCTCGAACTGTTTTTGTGTCAATGCCAAAACCGGCAACTATTGCAAATACAGTTAATATTGCGACTAACGAAGCGGGAACCGTTTTTGTTAATTTTGGTAATCCCCATATAATTAGCATAGTTAAAAGTACTAAGCCAATAAGTATATATAGTGACTGTCCGCTAAGCCAATTGCCTTCTGTGTCTTTAAATTGGGACAATTGCGACATAAAGATAATGATGGCTAAGCCGTTTACAAAGCCGAAAATCACTGGATGTGGCACTAATCTCATGAGTTTACCTAATTTTAAAACGCCGGCAATTATTTGTATTATCCCTGCCATTACTACTGTTGCAAACACATATTCTGCTCCATGGCTTAGTGCTAATTCCACTATAATAACCGCAATTGCTCCTGTTGCTCCCGAAATCATTCCCGGACGTCCGCCAAAAATGGAAGTTACTATTCCCATTACAAATGCCGCATATAAGCCAGTTAATGGCGATAATCCTGCGATTAGTGCAAAAGCAACGGCTTCAGGAATAAGAGCCAATGCAACGGTAAGCCCGGAAAGAACTTCAATTTTGTAATCTACTTTCTGTTTGAAATCAAATAAATTTAGGAATCTTTTCATTTAAAAAAATTAGTGTAAATAAATATAAAATGTGTATCAGATTTTTTTGAATTTGAGAGTCTAAATGTTACGGTGGTGTGTCCGCTGTGACTCCTTTATAATACTGTACGCTCCATTTTGAAGCAGCAAAAATACTCAAATATTTATCATGAACATTATAATCGTTCTTAATTTTATCTATTTATATACTTGTTTAAACCTGAGTTCGATATAATTTTTTAGGTTCAGAACGCTTATAAATAGTAAGGTCCAATCGAAAATAATGAAATAATAACGGGTTATTATTCAATAATTTGCCTTGATAAACTGCTTTTTATATCAACCGAGGACAAAGGAGGAGCTCAGCGGAGCTAATCTGAACTCGAAAAATTACGTCGAATTCAGGTTTTAAATGTGGGTTCATAAAATAATTCTATGTTTTTTTATCCTTTTTTTGTAATATTGCTGTTATAAAAA
>JAQICC010000288.1 GCA_027858735.1 Salinivirgaceae bacterium | reverse complement strand
GGCTACTCAAAATGTAAAAACCAACAATTCCTAGGTCAGCCTGTCCCGTACCGGAGGTCGGGAGGGTTATACCTAAGTAAAGCGCCTCTTCACTTTGTTCGAATCGCTCAACTTAGGTTATATGCTTTTATTTTATGAGATCAATACTTCGACTGACAAACATGTTTAAGTCTTCACCTTTTAGCATATTGTTTGCTATAAGTGCCAAATCAACCAGTTGTTTTGTAAGCTTGCTATCTTTACCAAAGGCTTTAAGCTTATCAGTCTCTTTATTTTTAACTTCGGTAATTGCCTTTCCAAGTTCTTCTAATCGATCTTTAGTAGCCTGAGGAACTTCGTCTTCTTTCTTACCTTCTTTCTCTTTTTCAAGCTTTACCTTCTCCTCTTCAAGTGGAGTTTTCTCATCACGAATAGCCTTTACTTCTTCACCAACGGCACCTCGCTCCTCTTCAAGCACACGCTTAACCAAAGGGTGAGATGAATTGACAACCAAGTTATAGCTATCAGGCATGTCGCCATACATTCCCATTCCGCTCATCGATCCCATATCTTTCATGCGACGCATAAATTCGCTTTGGGTAATAACCATTGGCTTTGCTTTTTCACCCAGCTCTTCGAATTCAATTAAGAAATGAGATTTTTCAGGAGTAACTGCTTGGAATACACCAATTAATTCATTTTTTTCATCGGTTGAAAAAGAAACAGTAGCTTCTTCATCCTTTGGTATTAATTTGCTAATTGAATCGCCATCAACACGAACAAAACGTGAGCTTTCTAGCTTCTGCTCCAATTGATTTACCAAGTGTACATCAAGCTGACCATTCATTTCAAGCACATCGTATCCTTTTTCTTTAGCTGCTTCAATGTATGAAAATTGTTGTTCTTTATCGGTTGAGTAAAGGTAAACCAATGATTTGTTTTTATCTGTTTGGTTTTCTTTTATCAATGCCGCATACTCTTCCATTGTAAAGTACTTTCCATCAACATTTTTAAATAAAAGAAAGTCTTTTGCCCTGTCGTAGAATTTTTCATCTGAAAGCATACCATATTGCACAATAAGCTTTAAACTATCCCATTTCTCTTCAAACTGTTTGCGATCAGTTTTGAAAATTTCTGCTAATCTATCAGCTACCTTTTTGCTAATATGACTTGCAATTTTCTTTACATTAGCATCGCTTTGCAAATAACTACGAGAAACATTCAATGGAATATCAGGTGAATCAATTACACCATGCAATAATGTCAAAAATTCAGGAACAATACCTTCAACACTGTCAGTAACAAATACCTGATTGCAGTATAACTGGATTTTATTTTTCTGAATTTCAACGTTATTCTTAATTTTTGGGAAGTAAAGGATACCTGTTAAGTTGAAAGGGTAGTCAACATTCAAGTGAATGTTAAACAATGGATCTTCAAATACAGGATATAATTCTTTATAGAATTTGTTATAGTCTTCTTCTTTTAAATCAACGGGTTTTTTAGTCCAAGCCGGTTCCGTATTATTAATAATCTTTACCTCACCTGTATCTACCATTTTATCTTCTTTCCACTCTTGCTCTTCACCAAAAGCAACCGGAATTGGTAAAAATTTACAATACTTATTTAAAAGCTCAGTAATTTTAGCTTCCTCTAAATACTCTTTATTTTCTTCATCAATATAAAGTACAATATCAGTACCAAAATCGTCTTTCTTAGCCTTTTTTATATCATATTCAGGACTACCATCGCAACTCCATTTAATTGCTTCAGCACCTTCGTTGTATGATTTTGTAAGAATTTCAACTTTCTCAGACACCATAAATGAAGAATAGAAACCTAATCCAAAGTGGCCAATAATTGAATCAATATCATCTTTGTATTTTTCAAGAAAATCACCTGCACTTGAAAATGCAATTTGATTAATGTATTTTTCAACCTCCTCTTCTGTCATGCCAATTCCATGATCAGAAATAGTAATGGTTTTTTTCTTTGGGTCGACAGCAACCTTTACCGTATTGTCGCCTAGTTCACCTTTATACTCGCCCGATGAAGCAACAGCACTCATTTTTTGAGTGGCATCAACTGCATTCGACACTATCTCACGTAAGAAAATTTCATGATCGGAGTATAAAAACTTCTTAATAATGGGAAAGATGTTTTCACTAGTAACACCAATTTTTCCTTTTGCCATATCGTTTAATTATTTTAAATGTTAACAATTTGGCAGTAAATTATCAAAGTGTATGCCACTTCAATTAAAAAGACATGGTGTCAGCATTAAATTATTTGGAAAGACAAAACGACAGAATAAAAAGCTGTTTAAATTTTATCCATCAGTTTTATTAAGGGTCTTTTTTACCATATTATCGTTATTTTTTCAACAGGTAGCCAACCTGAATAATTCATACATTTATTTTGATAATCAGCATATATATTGCTTTTTAAAAAAGTTTATGAATTAATCAGAAAGCTTCCGAAACAAGTTCGGAACAAGTTATGCGTTTCAAAAATGTCTCAATCTGACAAAAAATACTTCTATCTAAGTTGAGCGTTTTGAATGAAGTGAAAAGACGCTTTACTTAGGTATAACCCTCCCGACCTCCGGTACGGGACAGGCTGACCAAGGGATTGTTGGTGTTCATATATTGAGTAGCCTGCCCCGATTATTTCGGGGAAACGAAATATGTTAAAACCTTACAAGGCCTCAGTCGATTGAGCAGATTTGCGTTAGCGAATCGCTCAAT
>JAQICC010000286.1 GCA_027858735.1 Salinivirgaceae bacterium | reverse complement strand
TACTCAAAATGTGAAAACCAACAATTCCTAGGTCAGCCTGTCCCGTACCGGAGGTCGGGAGGGTTATACCTAAGTAAAGCGCCTCTTCACTTTGTTCGAATCGCTCAACTTAGGTTCTATTCACTTGTTGAATCTAAATTATTTTCCTTTAAGTAACCATCAGCAATAACGGTTAAATCAATGGTTTTATTATTAACAATCATTGAAGGCAACAATATTGAGGGTACTTGCTTAAAACCATTATTTGTTGATAGGTTTACTTTAGGCACTTCATCCTTTTCTGCTACCTGCATGGCTATTTCCGCTGTTTTCATTGCAATAGCTTCAATAGGTTTATAAACGGTCATAGTTTGTTTTCCTGCTAATATCCGTCTACATGCTTCTAATTCTGCATCCATTCCGGCTATAAATATTTTTTTAGTTACACCAGCCTCCTTCAAAGCTTTTATTACCCCTTCTGCAAGCATATCGTTACCAGGAATCACCGCATCAATATCTTTAGTATTTTCCAAACAAATATTCATTAATCTCTCCCCTTCATCAACACTCCAATCACTAACAAAATCGTCGAACACAATTTCAATATCACCATTTTCAATACTAGGCTGTAGTACACCTAATTGACCTAAACGCAACATATATGAGTTATTGTCGTATGGAGCCCCTCCTATAATTACGTATTTACCTTTGGGACATGCCGACATTATATATTTAGCCTGCAGTTCTCCTACACTCACATGATCAAATGATATATAAAAGTCCAAATCACACTTTTTAACCAATCGGTCGTAAGCAATAACTTTAATGCCATGGGAATGTGCTTCATTTACAATGTTTGCGGCCTCGTTTAAATCTGCAGGTATTAGTACCAAAATGTCAATACCCTTTTTAAACATATCTAATGCTATATCATATTGATTCGAATTATCCACATCAGTAGCTCCAAAAATAACCTCACCACCATATTGCTCAACACTTTTTGTAAAATATTCTTTATCGTTAGCCCATCGGCCTTCCTTTGATTTATCCATTAAAAACCCAACTTTCGTTTGCTGAGTGCAACTTGTAAGCATTAGAATTAAACCTGCTGCCACAATGAGTCTGATTTTAATTATATTTTTCATAGCCATATATTTTAAAGGTTAGTCTAAATTAAATGTCATAATAAGGTACGAAAATCTTATCAGAAATAAAGCATAATATCAAGAATGATAATTTATAACATAAAAAAAGCCCGATAAAAATCGAGCTTTCATAATTATATGTTTAAACGTTCTATTTATAAATTTTTCCTTGTGCTGCCAATAAAGTATTTTTCAATAAGCTTATTATTGTCATTGGTCCAACACCACCTGGCACTGGGGTAATATAGCTGCATTTTTCAGCCACTTCATCAAATTTCACATCACCCTTCAGCTTCCAACCCGATTTTGTTTTATCTGATTTTACTCGATGCATACCAACATCTACCACTACAGCACCCTCTTTAACCATATCGGCAGTAACGAATTCACATTGGCCAATCGCTACTATTAATATATCTGCCTGAGCACAAATCTCGTTTAAATTTTTTGATCGGCTATGGCAAATAGTAACCGTGGCATTACCTGGCTTTGCTTTGCGCGACATCAATAAACTCATTGGAGTACCCACAATATTACTACGTCCTAAAACTACGCAGTTTTTTCCCTCAGTGTCAATATTGTAGCGTCTAAACAGTTCAACAATACCAGCAGGCGTTGCAGGTAAATAGGCAGGCAAGCCCATAGCCATTCTTCCCGTATTTACAGGGTGAAAACCATCAACATCTTTTTTATAATCAATGGCTTCAATTATTTTATCTTCGCTAATATGTTTTGGTAACGGCAATTGCACTATTAAGCCATCAATTTGCGAATCATTGTTTATTTCTTCAATTTTATCAAGAATTTCTTGTTCTGTAACTGTTTCCGGATACTTTAAGTCCGTAGATTCAAAACCAACATCGTGACAAGTTTTTACCTTGCTACCTACATAAGTAGAACTAGCCCCATCATCACCCACTAAAATAACGGCTAAATTTGGTCGCTTCATACCATTTGCAACCATTTCTTCTACCTCTTTGGCTATTTCTGCTTTTACTTCAGCATTTATTTTTTTTCCATCAATCAGTTCCATCTCTTTAAGTTGTAAGTTATAGCTAATTAAAGTGACTAAAGCTTTGAATATGGAGTACTTTATGTTGCATAATTACTGAAATCAACTTTGAATACTTTAATTCACTTTCCAACTTTAGGCACTTCCTACCTTCCCATGCCATTCATCATTTTGGCAAGATTCTTACCTTTTCCGGTGGTCATCATTTTCATCATTTTGCGTGTTTCATCAAATTGCTTCATAAGTCGGTTTACATCTTGAATAGTGGTTCCACTTCCACTAGCAATTCGTTTACGGCGCGATCCGTTTATTACTGATGGATTATCTCTTTCTGAGGGAGTCATTGAATGAATAATGGCTTCAATTCCTTTGAAAGCATCATCATCAATATCCATATTTTTCATGGCTTTCCCAACACCTGGTATCATTGATGCCAAATCTTTCAGGTTACCCATTTTTTTGATTTGTTGTATTTGCGACAAAAAATCATCGAAGCTAAACTGATTTTTAGCAATTTTCTTTTGTAGTTTGCGAGCTTCTTCTGTATCAAATTGTTCTTGAGCCTTTTCAACAAGTGAAACGATATCACCCATGCCCAAAATTCGGTCGGCCATACGTTCCGGATGGAATACATCTAAAGCATCCATTTTTTCGCCGGTACCCACAAACTTAATCGGCTTGTCAACAACTTTACGAATTGAAAGTGCTGCACCACCTCGTGTATCACCATCAAGTTTTGTAAGTACTACTCCATCAAAATCAAGCTTGTCGTTAAATTCTTTAGCCGTATTTACAGCATCCTGACCTGTCATGGAATCAACCACAAAAAGAATTTCGTGTGGATCAATCGCCTTTTTAACAGCCGAAATCTCCTTCATCATTTCTTCGTCAACAGCTAAACGACCAGCTGTATCGACAATTACTAAATCGAAGCCTTTTTGTTTGGCATATTTTATACCATCCTTTGCAATTTTAACAGGATCTTTACTTCCATCCTCGGTATAAACTTCAATGCCTATTTGTTCACCCAATACTTTTAGCTGATCAATTGCAGCCGGACGGTAAACGTCACCTGCAATAAGCAAAGGGTTTTTGCCTTGTTTTGTTTTTAAGCGGTGTGCCAGCTTTCCGGTGAATGTTGTTTTACCCGAACCTTGCAAACCTGCAATAAGTATCACCGCCGGATTTCCTTTTATCTGAATATCCTCAGCCGTGCCACCCATTAATTGCGCCAATTCATCGTGCACAATTTTAACCATCAATTGGCCAGGTTTAACCGAATTTAGCACATCTTGCCCAAGTGCTTTTTCTTTAACCGCATCGGTAAAGTTTTTGGCAATTTTAAAGTTAACGTCGGCATCAAGTAATGCTCTACGAACATCCTTTAAAGTTTCAGCAATATTTATTTCAGTTATTCGTCCTTCACCTTTCAGTAACTTAAACGACTTCTCTAACTTATCCGATAAATTTTCAAACATAATGTGTTCAAATTGATTTTAATGATGCGCAAAAGTATATAAAATGAGCCAATTATTCAATAAAAGAATTGGCTCATTTATTATGATTAAAAGTTAAGGTTTTTATTGCCTTCTGAAATACTATTCTTTACTCTACAAGTTTGTATGCCGATACCGTTTTATGAAAAAAGGTGGGAATAAAAATTACGTTATTCTCTCTATCAAGTCCAATATCTGCTGCATTTATTCCATCTTGAGTTTTATTCAATAACTCAATTGCTGCACTATGGGGTGAAACTAACTGCATTTTACCACTCCAATCGGTAATTATATATCTGCTGTCATCAATCTTCTCTAAGCCATCAATTCCACCAATGCCATTAATATAAACCTCACTGGTTTTTAATTCTGTATTTACTTTAAGCATACTACCTGATATACCAGCTAACAATATATCGTCTTCCCAATATAAGCCATTCAAATATTTAACACTATCTATTACTATGCTAGAAACTAATTCATCTTTTTTAATTAAATGAATAGTTTGTGTATTCATATCAGAAACCGCCACAATGCCTTTATCAGAAATGGATATATCGTTTAAAAATTCTGAATTAGGTACTTCAATAAATTGTAGAATTTTCCCTTTCACCCTATCAATTACGGCTACCCTATCAATGTCGGTAACATAAAGTTTATTTCCTAACACTCCCATTCCTTTAGGGGCATTTAATTGTTCAACCCACTTTAAATTGAGAATTTCGCCTTTATCGTTAATTCTTGAAATAAAACCCAGATTGTTTTTTTCGGCAGATTCTCCTCCTACATTGCTCACATACATCACTGTATCATCAAACAGAACTGACTCGGGAACAGCAAATACAGTATCGGTTTCCCAAAGTTTTTCAATTTTCTGAGAAAATGTATTTACACTAATAAACAGGAGGATGATGAATAATTTTTTTTTCATAATTAATTAAGTTTTAGTTGAAACAAAACTCAATTTACAATTATTTGACAGGGCAATAAAATTATTCAGCTAATTCTGGATTGCTTTTATATTCTTTTACGCTCTTCATTTTCTCACCAAATTTATTTGGCTTTGGTTTTTCTGATGTATTTGCACCCCATTTAAATACATCCATAGGCAATAAAGGTCGCTCATTGTCAAGCCATTTAAATCCTCTTACAACTATATCTTTGGAATTTAAATCTTCAAGCGGATGCATTTTACCTTCGTACGATTCGCGATAAATAATACGGCTAATTTTATTTTCCTTGAGCCTTATGGTAATATTACCACTCTTGCTTTTATTAGCTCCTAAAATTCCATATTCATCGGTAGGAAAATATATGGTTTCACTTTTCTTTCTTACCTCTATTCTATACAGGTTATTATTTCGCAGATAACCAGTCATTTCATCGCCCTTAATTTGATTGTAGTGCACCGAATCTTCCTTCGATATTATTAAGCCCTCATCGTAAAGTTTAAAACGATCAAGGTGATCATTAACTACAAAAGCTTCGATATAATTTGCTACAATCTGGTTCTGATTTGCCCACAATACGGGATCGCCATGAAACTGAATAATCGAGTCTTTCATGGAAAAAAACAAACTATCGGTTTGGCCCTGAAAATTCGATTTAAATATTCGAACCTTATGAAATCCTTTAAATGTTCGGTGCACGCCTGAGGTATCAAATTCTGTTAGTAAGGTGTCGGCATGCATGTAAAGACTATCTTCATCAAGAATATGAATAATTAAGGCGCTATCGGTAACCAACAAACTTTCAGTATCTTCAAATACCTCTAAATAGTTACCTCTAACAATAATATTTTCAGCAGTATCAATAGCCTCAGCATTTGAGTACGCCACAGCGTGTTTATTATCTCTATCGTAAAACAGGCTATCGGCTGTAATGCTTTGCTTCGGATTGGTATAAAGAGCTTCTTTTTTGAAAAACGCCTGATTGTTTTGGGTATTATACCAACCAAACTCAGCATACATATAATTGGTATCGTTAAAAAAATCTGTTGGACCAAAAAAGTAAGCGATTTCAGAATCGGTATCGTATTTTAATGTATCGGTGTACATTTCGTATTCGCCTTCGTTATGAACTACCACAACATTTTTCTTAAAATAAATATCGCGTTGATGATGATAATAATAGCCTTTTTTACTGGTTAATGTAGTAGCACTATCAACAATGGTGGCCTTATGTTCAAAGTATCCTATATCCCTTCTTATGTCGTAATCGAGCGAATCGGTATATAAAACCACCTGTGTATCACGCATTACTACATTGTTCCTAAACTGAGCAATTTTTGTATTTCCATTATGTCGTAAAAAATTACTACGTACATCAATAGTATTATCGCCCTCTTTATATAAATGCACGTTGCTATATGCTTCAAACATATTCTGCTCGCCATAAAAATAGGCACTATCGCACTTCATAATAGTACTGTCTTGCTTAAATACAACATTACCTATCAGGCGCCTTGCCCCATTAGCAACATTCTTATCTGATTTAAATATTTTGGAATTAACAATTTGAACCCTGGTTTTGGATTGTGCCGCTACATTATTAACACCAACAATTAGAGCAACAATAACGAGTATATATTTAAAGGCTTTTTTAGTCATTACAGACAATGATAGATGCAATGCAAAATCTAACTTTGACTATCAATTATGATTTTAATAATATCGTCAACAGATACTCTTTCAGCTTCAGCTTTGTAATTTCGAACAATACGGTGACGTAATATAGGATATGCTACTGCATTAACATCTTCAATATCGGGTGAATACTTTCCATTAATTGCTGCGTGTGTTTTTGCCCCAAGTACCAAAAATTGTGAAGCTCTCGGACCTGCACCCCAATTAACATACTGGTTTGTTATAGGTAAAGCATGCTCGGTATTAGGGCGTGTTTTTGCTGCAAGATTTACTGCATATCGTAAAACTGCATCGTTAATTGGAATTTTACGCACCAATTGCTGGAAAAACATTATGTCATCGGCATGTAGCACTTCGCTTACAACTGTCTTAGAATCAGTTGTTGTTGCAGAAACAATATTTATCTCATTCTCAATACTTGGATAATCGAGCCAAACATTGAACATAAATCTATCAAGTTGAGCTTCTGGCAAAGGATAAGTACCTTCTTGTTCAATGGGATTTTGAGTTGCAAGAACAAAAAAGGGCTCTTGTAATTTATACGTTTTATTAGCTGCTGTTACCATTTTTTCTTGCATAGCTTCAAGAAGGGCTGATTGTGTTTTAGGTGGAGTTCTATTTATTTCATCGGCCAAAATAATATTGGCAAATAAAGGCCCTTTTACAAATTTAAATTCACGATTTTCATCTAGAATTTCAGCACCAATAATATCGCTTGGCATTAAGTCGGGAGTAAACTGAATTCTCTTATAGCTTAAACCCAAAGCATCGGAAATAGTATTAACTAATAATGTTTTAGCCAAACCCGGAACCCCAATAAGTAAGCAATGACCACCGCTAAATATTGAAATCAGGGTATCTTTAATAATATCATCCTGACCAATAATTACCTTCTTAATTTCATTTGATAGTTTTTCGAATGATGATTTTAAGGCATCAACAGCCTCAACATTATCTTTATATTGTGCCATGGCTATTAATTATTTACTCCAAGCTTCATTTGAAAACTCGCATTTTTTATAGTCATCATTTATTCTGATGTAGGTATTCTTTATTGTTTCACCCACCCATTCTTGCATATAATCATTTTGCTTTTTTTGCAAAGCTAAATCTTGAATTCGCTGATAATCATCTTTTAAGTTAGCAGGATGTGGTTCCGTTTTGGTTTTTAAAAGCACTATTTTATAGACCGCTTTTCCATTTTGATCATCGGCTTCGAAAGGTTTTGAAATTTCTCCAACCTTAAGATTACTAATGGCGTAGGCAATCTTTGGCTCAAGGTGAGCAGCTTCCCATCGAGAGTTCCCTGTCATTTGGTTCACCATAACGCCACCGTTTAAACGTGTATCTTCATCCTCAGAATATTTCCAACAAGCTTCCTTAAAGGTTATTTCTTTAGAAGAAATTAAAATTCGAACAGAATCAAGCTTTTGACGAGCCTTTACTTTTTCATCAGGGCTAATTCTTGGTTTCATTAAAATATGACGGCAATTAATGCGCTCTCCTTTTTTCTCAATTAATTGAATGATATGGTAACCATAATCGGTTTTAACAATTTTTGATACTTCACCTTCATCTAAATTAAAGGCCACAGCCGAAAATTCTGAAACTAAGTCGCCTCTACCCACAAAACCAAGTTCCCCACCTTTCGGAGCCGATCCTTGATCTTCTGAGTATAAAACAGCCATGGTGGCAAAGTTTTCACCTTTGGTGATTCTTTCTTTAAACTCTCGTAACTTATCTTTTATTCGTAAAACTTCAATTTCTTTCACATCAGGATTAACAATAATTTGCTCCATCTCAAATTCAGTATTAACCATTGGTATACTATCTTTCGGTATTTCTTTAAAGAATGTTTTAACTTCTTGTGGCGTAACTTTCATTTCTGAAGTAACTTGCTGCTGCATTCTTTGACTAAGCAATTGGTCTTTAATAACCTCTCTGAAATCTTCTTTAATTTCAGGTATCGATTTTTTGTAATACTCCTCAAGCTTTTCTTCGCTACCAATTTGGTTAATAAAGTAGTTTAATCGACGCTCCATTTCAGCTTTTATTTCCGCATCTCCCACTTCTACACTATCTAAAATTGCTTGATTCACCAAAAGTTTTCCATAAAGCATTTCTTCAAGAACTTCACATTTAATATCACCAGATGAATAATACCCCTGGGCTCTCATTTGTAATGCCTGATTTTCAATATCGCTTTTCAAAATCACTTGTCTACCTACTATAGCAACTACTTGGTCAATAACAACTTTTTCTTGTGCTTTGCCGGTAAAAAAAATACTAAGCAATAATATTATTGATAATAATCTAAGAATCATTTATTTGTATTTAATTGGTATGAATAATAAATTTATTTTGGTCAACCGCATCGTTGTAAATATTGTTTTCTAAATCATCAATCAACTTAACTTTACGATGATTGATAATAATATCTCGAATTTGTCTTTGAACAAACACAAGAGGTGTAGTATCATTTGATAGTTTATAATCCTTTATTGCAATATAATATGCATAAATGGAATCAGTTGTTTCGATGTATTTATTGTACTTTAAAAAATGATCTTTATCTTTTATTTTGCGAGGCACATATTCTAAAATAGCACCAAAATATTGCCACTCTTCTCCCATTTGAAAATTGCGGGCATTCTGGTAGCAATAATCTTCAAGAGAAATAATATCTTCTTCACGGTTTGATTTCATCCACGAACTTACTTTATATCTATCATGTAATGATTTTGGCAACTGAACATAAACTGTTTTCACCACGCTACTATCTAACTTAAAGTTTCCTGAATGTTTACTATAGTATTGGGCTATTTGATCTTCAGTTACTGTCGTATCGAGCTTTTGCTGAATAATCATTTGCTGATATTTAAACAACAACAAAGAAGTACGGTAATTATCAATCATTACCTCAATACCTTTCTGTGTTTGCTTATCAAGATTTAATTCGGCTTTTTCTAATAGCAATTTATTTTTAACCCATTTTTCAATATAGTTTTGGGCAAATGAAATAGAATCAATCTCCTTCATATTTTTAGGAACAGACATTTCAAGTTGCGAAATGGTAAGTTTTTTACTCCCCACCACTGCAATAACTTTATCATCTTGATCGCTGTTTAGCAATGATTCGCAAGAACTAAAAAGAAAAATTAAACCGATAAAAATTAAAGTACTATTTTTCATTTGTACCAATTTGAATAAATATTATAAATATTAATTCGTTTCGTTAATAAATGGCTTCATATTTAAAAAGCCTAATAACTTATTAACTAAATTTAGTTTAGGTTGACAATGCCAACCTAAACCAACTCCTTTATTTTATCAATGAATTAAAAACCTCTTTATTAACTACCAGCTTGTACTTTTCGCGTAATTTAGAAAGCCAAATTTCTTCAAGGTAGCTTTGATAATCGGCTGTAATTAAACCTCTGGCTTCATTTAGTTGTTTCGGTTGAGGAGCTACTTTCCCATTTATATAAACGATTATAAACTTATCGTCGCGCTCTCGAATATCTTTTAATCCAACGTCCCAAGTTACACCATCTATAATACCATTATCGCCTTTACTAAATTTATTTTTTTCTATCTCTAAAGTTATGGTAGTGTCCTTAGCTGCTTCTTTAGCTAAAAAGCCAGCTTTTGCTTCAATAACATTTTTATTTTTCCTCCCCACCTTTGAAGCCAAACTCGCTACTTTTTTCTCTAGTTCTTTCTTGTTAAAAGTATAAATCGTAGCCTCAATTCTATCACCCCACATGTAATTACCTTTGTTTTCAGCATAGAATTTTTCTAATCCAATTGTATCTTCAACTGCTTTCGACCAAACTAATTCATCGGTAAGATTAAACAATAAGATACCATCGTGATATTCTTTTACAAGATGCTTGAAACTTGGGTATTTATCTTCCAATCTCGATTTTTCAAATTCAACCACACGCTCCTCTACAAAACGCTCAAAGTCAGTATTTATTATTAGTTCAAAAGGTTTCATTCTCCTTCTTCTTTTGTCCATAGTAATAAATGCTGCAAAATCATCTTGGGTAAATTTATTGGTATCGGCAATTGTGAGTAGCACTTCTTGCCCTCCTTTAAAACCTGAGCCATCCCAAGATCCTTTATATATCGATGAATCAATCGCAGTATAAAAAGGAACCACATGTTGTTTATACTCAGTAACGTTATACTCCTTTTTTAAAGTAGTTATAACGAGTTGTTTTCCGCGCTCAGCACGAATATCTTTCGAAATTCTTTTTTTAATTATTTCTCTCATCTCATCAAGCGAACGAAGGCTATCAATAGCTAATAGCTTTATAATGTGGAACCCATATGATGTGCGTATTGGTTTTGCTACATCACCAATATTTTCTAAAGCAAATGATGCTTTCTCAAATTCGGGCACCATATTACCCACACCAAAGAATTTTAATTCTCCGCCATTTCTACTTGAACGTTTATCGGTACTATGAAAATAGGCCATCTTGCCAAATGGCTCACCAGCCATAATTGAATCGTATACAGTATTTATATACTCCATCTCCTCCTGTTCCTTTTCTTTTGAGCTCCCTTTTGGAACAGCACGCATAATATGTGCAACTTGTCTACGACCTTGATCTTTTATTTTATCAACAACCTTTAAAAAATGATACCCGTATGAAGTGCGGAAAATCTCAGACATTTCACCAACCGGAGTATTAAATGCTGCTGATTCAAAAGGATAAACCATGGCAAAGGCCGTAAAATATCCAAGATCACCTCCATTTTGTTCAACAGATGGATCTTCTGAATATTGTTTTGCAAGTGCTACAAAATCCTCTCCTTTAACAGCTTGTTTTCTAATACCATTAAGTTTATTATAGGCTTTCAAGGTATCTTTTGGTAAAGCATTTTTATCGCATTTTACTAAAATATGACTGGCTTTTACATTTAAGCCCATTCTTTCATAGGCCTCCTTAACAAGCTCTTCATCGGTGTTTTCATCAGCAAAGTATGGTTTCTCAAGTTGATTTCTATACCCTTTTAATTCCTTAATAAAGCTTTTAATTGTATCCATACCTAGGGCTTCAGCTTCCATTACTTTCAACTTAAAGTTTACAAATAACTTCATATATTCTTCAAGCGAAGCTGAATCATAGGCTGCATCTTGATTATTTTTTGTATAAATACGTTCAAATTCCGAACATGTAACTTCCTGACCATCTATTGTTAGCAATACTTCTTGTTCTGCATCTTGTGCTATTAAAAGATGCATTGAAAATAAGGCAATTAATAAGGTTAAAATTGGTTTCAACATTGTATTTTGATTTTAGTATTTTTGGTTAATATTTATGTTTATCTTGAATAGTTTGGAGCCTCACGAGTAATTGTTACATCGTGGGGATGACCTTCCGTCATTCCTGCATTAGTTATTCTAACGAATTTTGCTTGTTTTAATTGTTCAAGATTTGCAGCTCCGCAATATCCCATGCCAGCACGCAGTCCGCCAACCATTTGATAAATAACTTCCGACAGTGTTCCTTTAAATGGTACACGGGCTGCAATACCCTCGGGAACCAATTTTTTAATATCATCTTCCGCATCTTGAAAATAGCGATCTTTTGAACCTTGTTGCATAGCTTCAACTGACCCCATACCTCGGTACGACTTGAATTTACGACCTTGGTAAATAATGGTTTCACCTGGTGATTCGTCGGTTCCTGCAAATAATGAGCCCATCATAATTGAATCGGCTCCAGCGGCTAGTGCCTTTACAACATCACCCGAATAACGAATTCCGCCATCGCCAATAACAGGAACACCGGTTCTAGCTAAAACTTCAGCTACTGAACTTATTGCGGTTAATTGAGGGACACCTACACCAGCAACAATACGTGTTGTACAAATAGATCCAGGGCCTATGCCAACTTTAACTGCATCGGCACCAGCTTCAACTAAAGCTAAAGCTGCCTCAGCTGTGGCAATGTTACCTACTACATAATCAACGCTTGGAAACTTCTTTTTGGCCATTTTCAGCGTTTCAATAACTCCTTTTGTGTGAGCATGTGCTGTATCAATAACAATGGCATCAACACCTGCTTCAACCAAGGCTTCAATTCTTTCTAAAGTATCGTGAGTAACCCCTACACCTGCAGCTACACGCAAACGTCCTTTTTCATCTTTGCATGAATTTGGTCTATCTTTGGCTTTGGTAATATCTTTATAGGTTATCAGGCCAACTAGTTTATTGTCTTCATCAACAACAGGTAATTTTTCAATTTTGTGTTGCATTAAAATTCCTGCAGCCTTTTCTAAGTTAATTGATTGATTTGTTGTTATAATATTTTTCGAAGTCATTACTTCTTCAATTGATTTTTCCATTGTTTCAAATCGCAAATCACGGTTTGTAACAATCCCAATTAAAGTATTATATTCATCAACAACAGGAATGCCACCAATTTTATATTCTTTCATTATATCCAAAGCATCAGCTGCCTTTTTATCTTTTGAGATGGTTACCGGATCAATTATCATACCATTTTCGGCACGCTTTACCATTCTTACTTTATGGGCTTGCTCTGCAATAGTCATGTTTTTATGCATAACACCAATACCTCCCTCGCGAGCAATTGAAATAGCCAAACTTGATTCGGTTACGGTATCCATTGCTGCCGATACAATTGGAGTATTCAAACGAATATTGCGTGAAAACTGTGCTGAAATATCAACATTTCGAGGTAAAACCTCAGAATATGCAGGAACTAAATAAACATCGTCAAAAGTTAGTCCTTCCCCAATAATTTTATCATCAATAAATGCCATAGTTAGAAGTATTCTTTTAATTTTAAAAATTGTGCCAAAATACAAAAAAAAAGGGGATAAGCTGATGGAAAAAATATATTTTTTATCACACTGAAATACTGCAACTTAAAGGTGTTACGTAGATTCAAATCAACATTCCTAAGAGAATTAACAAAGAATATAGTAATCCATAAAATCATATTTCAAAAAAAATGATCGGATAAATTAATATTAATTATGCAAATCAAGGTTTTGAAAATATTCTTTGATTTTCAGCTAAGACAAGTTGGTAAGAATTTAATTTTTTTATTGTTGCTAGTTTCTTGTTACTGGTTATTGCATGCGAAACACGTTTAAACAACTGCTAACCAGCAACTCGTATCAAGAAACAACACACCATAAAAAAACATAAACTAAACCAATCTAGTTTCAACTCTTTATTGACATTAATTCTATGCATATAGAATGAATAACAAAAGACCGGTCAAAATTCAAATTGTCATTCATGCTCTGAAAAATCATTTGAATATTTTGTCGGCATTTTCATCATAAGGAATTCCATAAATCATTACTGAAGATTTGCTTACGCTTGATGTACCTAAAATTCCATATCCATTCTCAATATTACTCAGAACCTGTACCGACTGAGAGAATAGTCCACCCTCTTTTGAATCTTGCTGAAAATCAACCGATTTTATGTATTTAAAAAAATCTTCGGATATATGCTCTAGATAAATATCTATATTCTGTGCACCTTCTGAATTATAAGATTGAATAGCTAATGAAAGGCTATATTCATCGCCATTAAAATACAGATCAGAAAAATAGAAATAGCCATCAATATAATTGAACCAAACCTCAATGGCAGGGTCATTACTTTGCACTGAAATATATGAAGGGTTATTTGTTATAAGAACTGAATCCTCTTTGAACGAATCCCAAACCCAAGATTCGGATACTCCTAGCTCCAAGTAAGATGCCTTAATTCTATAATAGTTATCTTCATCTGGATTATCATTGAACTTAACTTCATAAACTTGATAAGAATCCTCATAAGAAGAAAAAATATCGCCACTATTATTCGTGACCATACCGATAGAATCAATTGCAATTATGGGAACCACGGCTAGCGTTTTTCCACTTGCTTTTACTGATGGTAAATTGGGAACTGACACCTTTATTTCATACTCATGCCCTACTTCTACCTTAACCAATTCACCTCTATAATATCCTAAAGTATCAAGAGTTAAACTTTCAAGCAAAGTGCCATTCTCATACACCCCAACAATTGCATTATTCAGGTACAATAATTCAAAGGTTCTATCTTGAGCATGGTTACTCCTAAATACACTTGCTGTAAATACGCTATCTGTATGAATTATAGTATTTAAGACTATTTTCCGATCTCGGCCGGGTACATTTATGTCGATCTCTTTTCTACAAGATAAGGTAACCCCAATTATTAATATTATGAAAGCTATATATATTTTCATGCTCTTAATTTAAAATTCGAACTTATATGATACTGATGGTAGAATAGGAAATAAACTTATTTGATAAAGCTTCTGTTTGTTGGTACCCAATTCTCGCTCCCATTGAAGCATAAAAGGATTTTTTCTATTATAAGCATTATATAAAGAAAAATTCCATATCCTCTTTCCCCATTTTTTTTGTTTATGAAAATTAATACTTAAATCGAGTCTATGGTAGCTTGGCATTCGATAATTATTTCGACTCTCATAATGCACTATTTCAGGTTCAGGGTTGTCATATCCAAACTGACTTATATTTTGAAAATCATTGCCTTGATAATAAGCCGGATAGTTCTCATAACCAAGAGTTGTAGCATTTCCTGTACCAAAAACCCATGTGGCTCCAACATCAATTTTTTCGTTCAATTTGTAAGAAAGCACAATGCTTAAATCGTGCCGTCTATCGTATTTATATGGGAAGGTTTTTCCGAAACTTATCTCCTCTCCCGGTGTATCAAAGGTTCTGTCAGATTTTGACCAGGTATAGCCTATCCATCCTGTAGCATTTCCATATTTTTTCATTAACAAAAACTCCAAACCATACGAAACGCCAGTACCTTGAGTAACTTTCTCTTCCCAGTCGTTTTCAAGCGAAAAAAATGAAGCTCCTTCTTTATATTCAACTAGGTTATCCATGGTTTTATAAAAACTCTCCACACTAATATCGATGTCGCTATTAATGGCATAAACAGACCCCAAAGCATACTGATTAGCTTTTTGAGGTTTTATTTTATCGGTTGAAGGCACCCACAAATCGAAGGGTAATCCAATATTGGAATTGGCAAGCAAATTAATATACTGATTCATTTTGGCATATGCTGCCTTTACACTCCATTTTTCACTTAATAAGTAGCGAGCAGAAAACCTAGGCTCAACAGCATTGTAAAATTCTTCTTTTACCTGAAAACCTGACCACCTTAAGCCTACATTCATTTTTAAAGCTCCACCAATTCTAATGTCATCTTCAATGTATACAGCCGCCTCGTTTGAATAAACCGCAGTATTTCCTAATTCAAATTCAGCTGCAGTATCACTATCGTTAAATTCTGCAACCAGAACCCCAGGATTAAATGAATGATAAGTATTTGACAGCCCAAATTTAACACTATGATTGGGTGTTGGATAATAATCGAAATCTACTTTTCCTGACCAGTCATAAATACCTGAAGTATACTCAATCATTTGTGAGGTATTTATGTTATTCTCTCTATATTCAGATTCAAAACCCGTTAGAATTTGATAGCGGCTATACGTAACAGTCGTATTAGCAAATAACTTGTTCGAAATCATATAATTCCATCTTGCTGCCGAGGTTATATTCCCCCACCAGAATTGCATTTCATTGTGAGATGAATAACTATTCCCTTCAAAGTCACCAGTTTCAGCATCCCAATACTTTTCATCATATGAATCATCAGCAAGGCTATAGAATTTATCTTTTCCCATATAAAGACTCAAATACAATCGACTTTTTTCCGAAAAGCGATGATTAATTTTTGCATTTACATCATAAAAGAAGTACCCTGCTCTAAGTTTATCCAGATCGGATTCTCTTTGTGCTAATTTCACAAATGGATAGGCCAAAATATCAATATAAGTTCTCCTTCCGGAAACTATAAATGAGGTTTTTTCACCAATTGGACCTTCGAGCGTTAACTTTGAAGATATTATTCCTACCGAACCTGAAGCTTTAAAATCTTTGGTATTCCCTTCTTTCATACTGATATCAAGAACCGACGAAAGCCTTCCTCCATATCGAGAGGGGAAACCCCCTTTTATTAATTTTACGTTTTGAATGGCATCGGAATTAAAAACCGAGAAAAAACCGAATAAATGACTCACATTATAAACAGGAACTCCATCGAGAAGAATTAAGTTTTGATCAGGACCGCCACCACGAACATACATTCCGCTCATGCCTTCGCTACCCGACTGAACACCCGGAAGTAACTGAATGGCCTTTATCAAATCGGCTTCGCCCAACAACACTGGGAGGTTTTTGATGGTTTTCATGGGTATTTCAATCACACTCATTTGTGTACTTTCCACTCCTCCTTCTGTTAGTCTACCTTCAATAACAACCTCTTCAATTTCAATGCTCGGGCTTAACTCAATATTAATTTTAGTATTGCTGTTTAAATCTATTTGAGTTTGGTATGGTGTATACCCGACATACGAAATAGTGAAAAGAACAGGTCCTTTATCGAGTGTTATGGAGAAAAAACCATAACTATTGCTAACTGCTCCAACATAACTTTTAGCATCGTAAACATTGGCTCCAATGAGTTTTTCACCATTTGACTTGTCGGTAATATATCCGCTAATGGTGTACTTTTGAGCCCATACCACGCTAGAGAAAATTAGGCATAAGGCAAATAATATTATTTTTCTAATCATAAGTTTAAAATTGGCTTCAATATAAAACGCAAAATATGCTATTTATTTTGCAATTTGGAATAAAGAGGCACAATTTACAAATAAGTTGCGTGTGAAATTTCTGCATCTAATTATTAACTACTGTTTAAAAAAGGTTCATGGTTATCACACAGAACTTTGAATTTACCCTGACTAATTTTATGTAGAAATTAAAGTATGGTTAAAGTGTGATGATCTAAACTGCTGAAAGCTAACTTGATATCATAAAATAAAAAAAAGGATTGGTCTGATTTATTATGCTAGCATTGGAATAACAACCTACATTCCTGCAAGTTAAACTCTATAAAAACCGGATGGAAACTGGTGGTATAATGTTTATCTAACAAATGTTTTTTCATCGATACCGACACCTGTCATTTTAAGTGATTTCCATTGTTTTGGCAACTGCGTGTCAATTTGAATTATACCTTCTTGTGTAATTTCCAAACCTCCAATACCGAACAATACTGATTGAAGCATACCTCCTGCTCCTGTTGCAAAATAAGGGTTGGTACCGCCAGCCGTCTCAGCTAATACCCCAAACGGAGGTACTTCATTGGGCTTGTAGCTTTTCTTAAACATTTCGTAGGATTTATCAACATCACCCAAACGAGCATATAATGTAGCTAAAATAGCACCACCCATGGCTGGTCCATCAGGAGCCAAACGAGGTTCGTAATAAGCTAAATCTTTGCGAATATCCTCTTCCTTTGAAACTATACTTAATGGATAAGCTAGTAAATTGGCGTCAGCTTGTTTTATTATTGCACCATCATAAGTTGCATTTTCACGAGTAGTACCATCAGGGAATTTCAATATTGGAATATTAGCTGCAACATGCCTCCAATCAGAATTTGGCGTATAACCCAATTCCTCAGCGGCTAGCGCACAAAATTCCAATACGGTAATAACCATACCATTGGTAAAAGCGTTATTATCAATATTTTCTTCGAACTCATTGGCACCAATTACATTTTTAATTTCGTATTTACCGAGTCTATTGCGTTCAACACGGCTCATCCAAAAAGCTGCAACTTCTTTTAAAACAGGATAACCACGAGTTTCAAGCCACTCTTCATCTTTGGTTACTTCGTAGTACTTCCAAAAAGCCCAACCTACCGTTGCGGTAATATGCTGTTGAAAAGGACCTGTAAGTGCCCAAAGTGGCGTTTCTTCTGAACCATCTTCAGCCGATTCCCACGGGAACATTATACCATCGAACCCATGAGAGAATGCATTTTCACGAGCAACCTCCATTCTTTGGAAACGGTATTCTAACAATGATTTTGCAATTTCGGGTTGAAGAACCAGCAATGGAGGGAACATCCACAATTCTGTATCCCAAAAAATATGACCATTATAACCTAGACCTGAAAGACCCATGGGAGATAATGACAGTGCAGTGCCCTTGCGAGCAAAAGAATACAAATGATATAAAGCTGATCGAACCGCACGTTGCGATTCCAAATCGCCTTCAATTTGAATATCACTTTTCCATAACTCTTCCCAAGCAGCAATATGCTTGCTTTGAATGCGTTCAATTCCCTCAAGGCGAGCATATAATGTTAAACGCTCAGCTTCGTTGCGCGGGTCGTTATTTTGAACAGTAGAAAGAGTAGAACCTACAAGTGCAAATCTATACGTTTCACCTTTCTTAAGCTTCTTCTTAAACTTCATAAAATGCATGTTATAATCACGCTCTTCATGAATTACATTGGGCTCATGCCCATGGCCTTCAGGAAAAATAAACGAAGTCGATGTGGCTACTTTTTTACCTCCCGGACTTAAAGCCTCCGATGTTAGTAATGGCACCAATACATGTGGCGGATTTATTACTGAATAATAATTGCGCACATCGGAAAGGTGATCAGGCGCTGTAATCTGATTTGAAGCTATTATTTCAACATCTTGTTTAGCCGTAATTTCCAGAATACTTAAAGATGTGTAAGGCAAATTCCGCAGTGACATTAACTGCTGTTTTACCTCAATTTTATCAGCTGCACTAAATGTTGTAATGAGGTTAGCATGTTTCATGTCAAGGGTTTGTGCATAATCTTTTATATTGCCTCTTCCAACCTGCCAGCCATCAACCGCTATATCCATATTCATATGGTTGAATGTTTTTAGAATATTACTTACCCGGCCACGCTGGTAATTATCATAAACACCATTTAAAACCACATCTTTCACCTTCATTGGCTCTGGCGACGAAACCAACCCAACCATACCGTTTGCAACGGTAATTCCATAATAATTACTAGGGTCGATATCAACCGCGGGAACATGCCATGGTGATTTTGAATAATCTTGCGCACTTAGGTTAAATACAAGTGCAAGGCTAAAAATAAAAAGAAGTTGCTTCATTAGTTTAAGTTTGGTGATCAAGCTGAAATTTAGTATCGTGGTTTTTTCGTAAATTTTTAGTTTTCCGTCGCATGCAAATTCTTCACTACTAATTACACAAAATGCGTGCGACGATATAATATCAATCCAATATACTTGGAGCGATGCCCCAAGCTATTACAGTTAGAGTCTTTCAGGCTCACAGGAAAACAATTGCTATACTCAACTATAGCTTACATATATCCTAAGTGTCTTTTCTACAGATCATTAAAAACACAGGAAATTTTATTAATTCATCGTTAACTTTTTTCTCGATCTCAAAAGGCTCATTATAATAAACAGGCTTGAACCCATTTTTCGCTAAAATAGTATTAAGCTCCCCCCTTTCGAAACCATTATGCCCATCAAAATCAGGAAACGAGGCATGAAAAGAACCATCTTCTTTCACAATATCGGCAATGCATAAATACCCTTTGCTCTCAAGAATGGTACTGAAAACTTTAATTATTGCATCAACATCAGGAATATGATGAAGGGTCATTAAAGTATAAACTACATCATGCTTTGGCCCCTCCAATTCCTCTTTCAATAAATCAATCAACAAGGGTTTAAAATTTTCAATACCTGCAGCTTTTATCTTTGCCCTCAGCACCTTTATCATTCCTTCAGAATTATCGGCAAGTGTGATGGTTTTAAAATAATCTTTTAGTTGAAAACTTAACAAGCCTGTACCACAGCCAAATTCCAATGCAGACAACGCACCCTTGGGTTGTATAAAATCATTTATCTCCTTGGCAAAAATAGCTGCGCGCTCAACTTTCATTGGATCATTATCCCATGCTTGTGCTTGCATATCAAAGTGTTCCATTTAGTTTTGTACTTTCATTTTTTTTCTAATTTCTATTAGACCTAACAGGTTTGTTTAAGAGGATCAAACCTGTTAGGTCTTTTAGGTCATTAAAGTATCTCTATGGTGTAAAAGTTAATTCTTTACATTTTTCAACCAATTCCTTAACCTGAGCGTGTGTCATTTCCCCTCTTGTTATATAAGGGAATTTAATAATTGGATGATCGGCAAAAAATCCCATTACCTTAGCTTCTTCAAGCGATTTGCCTTCCGCTGTCCATCCTCTTAAGTAATTAGGTATCATTTCAATTAAAAATTTTCGCGATTCGGGATGAGCCCAATAAGCAGTAAAGAATGTGTATTCATCGAAAACAACCGGTACTTTTTGAGTTGAAGTTAAATTTACCTTTGCTGTTTTTTTAATGTCGCGTGATGATGCTCCTGCAGCAATGGTAAAGTCACCACTTTCAGCTATCCACATTCCTCTTCTACCATCGTAGTATGAGAAATCACGAGCATTTAGTTTAAATGTCACTTCTTTTTCTTCACCAGATGCCAGATCGACTTTTGCAAATTCTTTCAACTCTTTTTTAGGACGCTGCAATAAGCATTCAGTATCGCTTACGTATAATTGCACCACCTCTTTACCCGCTATACTGCCCGTATTCTTTACTTTTACAGTAACTGTTAATTCATCTTTATCAGTTATGCTGGCATCTGAAACCTGAATATCGGTAAATTCGAAATTAGTATATGATAAACCGTGACCAAAAGGAAATAAAGGCTCAATCTTTTTTGCATCGTAATAGCGATAACCAACAAAAATACGTTCACCATAAAGAACCTCGCCCTGTTCTCCCGGAAAGTTTAAAAATGATGGGGTATCTTCCAATTTTGCCGGAAAAGTTTCAGCCAATTTACCTGATGGATTCACTTTACCAAACAATACATCGGCAACACCACCGGCACCAGCCTGTCCGCCTAACCATGTTTCTAAAATGGCAGGAACATCATTTACCCAAGGCATTGCAACTGCACTACCATTGGTTAAAACAGCAACCGTGTTTTTTTGCACCGCTGCTACTTCAGCTATTAATTTATCGTGCGATGCAGGCATGTTAATATGTGTACGGTCAATTCCTTCACTTTCATAATGCAAAGGCAAACCTGCAAAAACCAATGCAATGTCAGACTCTGCTGCCAATTTCTTGGCCTCTTCAATTAAAGTAAAATCGTTATCATCGCTTAATTTGTAGCCTTGTGCATAAGTAATTTTCACACCATTTCCATATTCAGCTTTAATAATATCTATGGCAGCATCTAACATTGTTGGTTTAACCTCAGAACTTCCGTTGCCTTGATAACGAGGATTCGCTGCAAATTCACCAATAATGGCTATTTTTTTGTACTTATCTTTTGAAAGAGGTAATAGATTATTATCATTTTTTAACAAAGTAATTGCTTCTCCCATTACTTTACGAGCAAAGGCATGGTGCTTTATGGAGTCCAATTCAACCCCTTCTTTTTCCAAAGCTTGAGCACGCAATACCACAAATAGAATTTCTTTAACTACGTTGTCAAGAACTTCCTCATCTAACGATCCATTTTTTACAGCTTCAACAATCAAACTGTCATTGTGGGTTCCCATACCCGGCATTTCAATATGCATGCCCGATTTTATTCCTTCAACCCGATCAACTACTGCAAACCAGTCTGAAATTACAATACCTTCAAATCCCCAATCTTTTTTAAGAACATCGGTTAATATATAAGGATTTTGAGTGCCATATTGCCCTTGTACTCTGTTATAGCAAGCCATTGCAGTCCAAGGCTGAGCCTTTTTTACCGCAATTTCAAATGGCCTTAAGTAAATTTCATGAAGTGTACGTTTATCTAAATCAGAATTCATGTACATGCGCCAAGTTTCAACGTTGTTTGCCACGTAGTGCTTAAGCGATGTTCCAACACCTTGGCTTTGCACACCGTTAATAAATGCCGCCCCTATTTCACCTGAAAGAATAGGATCTTCAGAGAAAAACTCAAAGTTTCTGCCTCCAAGCACTGAGCGTTTTATATTTACACCTGGTCCTAGTAATACATTTACATCTTGAGCCTGACATTCTTCGCCCAAAGCCTGTCCTACTTTATAAATTAAATCAGTATTCCAAGTTGCGGCTAGGGCCGATGCCGTAGGAAAACAAGTAGCTGGTAATTGATCGCCATATCCTGATTTATTAGTTGCGGGTGCACGACGTAATCCGTGAGGGCCGTCAGACATCCAGATATAAGGAATATTTAGTCGTTCAATGGGTTGAGAACTCCAATCATCACGCCCAGAACATAATGATGCTTTCTCTTCAAGGGTTAATTCTTGCATCAACTCATTTACCTTTTCTTCAATTTGCTTTTTATCAATTGAAGGTTGTGCGTGAACAAAAAAAACTGCAAATACAGCAGTACAAAATAATACGTTTTTCATGTCTTGAAATTTAAAATTAAATGTTTTTGTTTCATCGCATTTATTAAAATGCTAAGAAACTGTATAAAAATTATTTTTGCGTTCTCTTATGTATCATTCTTGTGCTCAAATATCAACTTTTTTCTTTCAAATACCCAATCACCATACTACTTAAAACCTCTTATATAATAATTGCTAATAACATATTTACTTTAAATATGAGTCCGCTCCGAAAAGTCACCCGATGAATACTTTTGCAAAATACCGAACCAATTCAAGTCTATCAGTCAGTCAATTATGAATTCATTGGATGACTAATTAACATTATTTGACTTTTCAGAGTATGCGCAAATATACGTTAATTTTCATAGTCCAATTTACTCTTCATTTAATTTTCAATTCCAAAAACAAAACTCACTAAGGATTTGTAATGAAATAACATAACCAGTTGGGTTTGTTCTTTTAATCCCTACCTGCATTAAAAAAATATTGCGTAACAAGGCTATGCGCAAATTTTTTAATTTGCCAGGAACGAAAATACCTAAGCCCCTTATAGTCATCTTATTTCATTACAACTCCCAAACAAAAAAGTCCGAAAAACAATAATTTCCGGACTTTCCTGTTATTGTATAATTCTATTATTTTATTATAACTGATAATATCTCATCAATGGGTTCTAAAGTTTCGGCATCAACAACAGGGAAATCATTTTTATAATTCCAGTGTGCCCATGCAATATTGTGTTTTTCAAAAACCGAAATCATATCTGTATACCACTGCTGGCGCATCTCCATTGGAGTGGTTGGGAAACAGCCAAATTCGCCACAAAACAATTGCAATCCGAGACTGTCGGCAACTTTAACAGCTGGTAAAATTTCCTTTTCGAATACATCAGCATTATACGCCCCATAATACATCATTATTTCATTTATAGCTTCTTCTTTATGCCCAACTAAATCATTCGTATCTACAATTATGCCAGGGTAATTTATTGATCCATCATATGAACGAACGGGGTTCCAACTCGCCCGATAATGCGTAAAAGGTATGGGAGTATAAGTATGAAAACTTAAGATTATATTCTTGTCACCCTCAGGTACTTTTAGGTATGGAAAAGTCCAAGCCCCTTGCCATTTATTCGACCCCATAATTATGGTACGTTCCGGTTCTAATTTTCTTATTTCAGATATTACCCAATTTATTAGCTTATTCCAATCTTCATGATCATCTGCAACGGCCTCGTTCATTGGTTCGTAGGCCACCATACTATTCGGATAGTCTTTAAGCTCCGCCGATAATTCTTTCCAGAATTTTATAAAATCTTGTTGTGCTTGATCATCTTCCCAAAGCCGATTAGCTCCTTCACCATCACCATTTGCTGCATTAAAATGATGCGATCGAAGTACATGCAAATCAACGATACATCGTAGATTATTTTTCAAACACTCGCTTATGCCAAAATGTAATAACTTAAAAACAGTATCATTTCGCACACCGTTTTCATCCCAAAGGTGCATTTCATCAACAGGTAAGCGTACATGATCGAAACCCATGTCGGCAATCTTTTTAAAGTCTTCCGCTTTCATGTAAGCGCTTCGTTCATCACCGCGTTTTTCAGATTGCGATATCCAATGACTTGCGTTTAATCCTCGCTTTATTACAAAGCTTTCTTCAACTTTTTCGGTTTGTTCTGTTTCCTTTTGTGGACCATTGCATGAAAATAATGCAACAGCCAATGCTAGAAATAATAATGTTTTTGCTTTCATAGTTAGTGTGTTTTTTTTACAGTATAATACGAAAATATATATAATTTACTGAAATTTAACCCATATAATGCATTCGATTTAAATTTTCTAGTTCTAATACGTTTTATTAGGGTTATCCCTGTTAAAGCGTATTTGTTCGGAATTATCATTCCTAATATTGCTTAATTCAGGTTTTAAATACCACTAATTAATATTGAGTTATTTTATGTACAACTATATCCTTTTTTTTACATCATTATGGTAAGTTTAAATAATACTAGCATAATTATTTAAATTGGTTTTGTTATATTTCCATTGCCTTAAACCAAGTGTTGTTTTGAAAAATGGAGGCACTTTGCTTTAAGATGCCTCCAAAAGGTTGTTTTTATTGTTTAAAGACCATCGATTTTAGACAAAATTTGGGATTTCTACCATACGTATAACCAAAAAACTAACATGAAAATCACCCAACAACCCATAAACTAGTATTTACTAAAACTCATACCCCAATCCTATTCCCACATATTTATTTTTTGAATCCGAATCATTCTCATCATACGGAGTTAAGCCCATTCCAAACTTTAAGTTGAATAATATACTGTTATCTTTAATCGGGTATTTTACCATAAAACCATATTGTATTCCAAATTCAGCATTATTGGTATTGTACGACAAATCAACATTATCATATTCATTGTTTTCAAACACACTTTCAGCATTTAGTAAAAATGCGGCATAGGGTCCAGCATAGCAATCCAATGTCCACGAATTACTTTCTGCCCCGTGTAAATTATATTTGGCTAAAACCGGTATTGAAAAATAATTGTAATGATTAGAAAAATCTTCATTTCCACTTCCCTTTTGATCATAAGAAAATTCAGTTTGCAAGCTAAATTTATCAGTAAGCGAATAGCTACCAAACACCCCAATATTCAATCCCGGTTTTATTTCATCATTATCGTAAATTCCACCAATATCAGATTGTACTGCAAAGTTCGATCCTACCTGCACTCCATAATTTACATTCTGAGCCTGTATGTTTCTACTTAAGAAAACTACTCCGGCTGCTACTGTTAATCTGCTAATTCTATTCATCGTTTTTCTATTTTAAGTTTGTTTTTATTTTCTCATTTAAAAAATGAGATTATTCATTACTTCAATTTTGAAATAGCTTTCAAATACAAAGCCTGTTTGATTTTATACATTGTTTTAGCATCCACAACATTGTCCGTTGCTTTTTGGAGCATAGCTTGCGATTCAAGTAAATCACTGGTACTAACAACCCCAGCTTTAAAATTGCTGTTTACTACCGTAAAGTGTTCTTGTGCTTGTTTAACTGAAGATTTCGCAACTTTAATCTGCAGGTAACCCTCGTTTAAATCGTTGTAGGTTTTGTTCATCTGCAATTTTAACAACTCCGACTTTTCTTCAAGGTTGTTTTGCGCAATCTCAATTTTAATTTCATGCTCTTTAATTTTATACGATCCTCCCCACCATCCTGATAAGGGAACGGTTACCATGGCAAAACCAAGAGCGTTGGTAGTTTCATTATCCAACATATCTAAATAAAAAGCTTGAGCCCCAACTGCAACTTGAGGCATATATTCACCTCTAGCCATTTTCTTTTGCAATTCTTCAGCTCTTATCGATTTATTTAGCAACTGGTACTCCACTCTATTTGTCAATGCCTCATTAGGTGTAACAAAAAGGCTTGTAGGATCTTCAATGGCAATAACGGTATCTCTCACCACATAATTGTCAGTATAATCAATTCCCATTTGTTGGGCTAAGGTCATTTTCAAAATACTGATTCCGTTATCAAGTTTTAATTTGTTAGCTTCAATGCCATTAAGTTCTAATTCCACTTTTAACAAATCGCTTTTTTGAATCAAACCGGCTTCATATGCTACGTTTACATCAGCATGCAAATTATTAAGCAGTTTTTCATAACTAACAAGGGTCTTCTTTTTCTCTTGAAGCGATACAATGGTCCAGTAATAATTTTCGGTATTCTGAATCACTTCATCTATAGTCATTTCAATAATTAACTCACGCACATCGATACCCAATTGGGCCAATTTATTTCCATTGATAATTCGGCCACCCGTATAAATTGGCTGTACGGCCATTACAAAACCTGCATTGGTGTAATCAAGCATGTCAATATCCATTCCCGGAAAATAAGCAAACTGAGTTGGAGCTGCTAAGCTCATTGGATTACCATCATAAACAGGTAGGTTCATTTCTGGAACTTGCCCTTCTATTAAACCACTTTTTGCTTTCATTGCTAATGCTCCAGCCTCTATTTGAGGAAAATAATTTGTAAAAGCATTCCTTTTCACTAGTTCTGAAGCCTTCAATTCCAATCTCGATTCTTTTAGCTTTTTGTTGTTTATAAGTGCATAGTATTTGCACGAGTCAAGTGATAGGTTCTGGGCGGTTAAGCCACTACCTATTGCCAATAATGTTAATAGGGTGATATATGTTTTTTTCATTTTCTATTTTTTTTATTTGGTCGCATGTAACTAAACATTTGCTAATTAGCAGAACTACTTCCCGAAGTTAATTCAAGACAGGTTGCGACGATAGCTATCTTGTTTTATTCAGCCGGAGCGCCCTCCTGACCCATCGGGCAGGTTGCTCCGAGTTATTATATTAAAGGCTTACAGCCTTTTTATTTTCAATGGGTGGAAATTGTTTGAAGTTTTCACGATTGACTGACTTCCAATACAATGCTGGTAGTACAAACAAGGTTAATATCATACCGAATATTAGACCAAAACAAATTACCGAACCCAATGGACCCCATAATGGAGAACCACTCGTAATCATAGGCACAACTCCCATGGCCGCTGCCATTGAGGTTAAGAAAATAGGACGCATTCTACGCTTACCTGCAGCCTCGGCAGCCTTGCGGTAGCTGTAACCTTCTTTGGTAACAAGGTGCATGGCATAATCAATAAGAATAATTCCGTTACGTACCGTTATACCCATTAAACCAATTAATCCGATAAAAGCAGTCATACTAAAGGGATAACCAGCTATTAGCAAACCTAATACAGCTCCAAACAAACTCAATAACATGGTCGCCATTATAAGCAACGCTCTTCGTGCGGTTTTAAACTGAAGCATCAGAATAAAAAAGATTAGAATCAAACTAAAACCTAAGGAGTAGCCGAGCGGGATAAAGTTCTCAACCATTCCTTCGTACTCTCCACCATATTCAATGCTAATACCTTCGGGAAGTTCAAGCGCATCAATTGCAGGTTTTAACTCATCAAATACTTTTGAGTAAATCATTCCTCGTTCAACATCAGCCTTAACTGTCATAGTTCGCACACCATTTCTTCGTGAAATATTTCCTTCAGTCCAGGCTGGATTTAGTTTACCAATGGCGCGTAAGGGTAAGGACTCCGTTGTTAGCATCGATGGGATCTGCTGGTTTTTTAAATCCTGAATATCTTTTATCGACTCATCATCATAACTCCAAACCACATCTACCGGATAATCATCTTCCCAAATGGTAGTTAAAGGTGTTCCGTTTAAACTGGACATTAAGGCACCTGCCACCATGGTTTTTGAGTAACCAAGTTGGTTAGCCTTCTGCCGATTTAAATCCACCTGAATTACACCTCTCTTCTCTAACCAATCATTTCTTACCCATGTGGTGTTTGCACTTTTCCTATATATCTCTTCTATTTTATTTGCAACTTTATAAAGATCATCAATACTATCGCCCATTACACGCACTTGTAACGGAGCATCAAATTGTTCCATAGCTATTTGCTTCCATTTCACCTGTGCATCAGGGAAATAATCGGCATATTTTTTTGAATATTCATTTAATATATCAACCGTTGCATCATTCGAAATGGTATTCACCAATATTTGTCCATAGTTTTTCGACGGCATGTGAGGCGCATAAACAGTATGAAAACGAGGCGATCCATTGCCAATAAAACTGGCAATATTGACAATTCGATCATCTTTAATTAAAATTTCCTCAATTTCGCTTATTACACGCTCTGTTCTATCTAAAGATGCTCCTTCGGGTAAGTAAACTTCAACTGCAAATTGTTGCCTATCCATAGTCGGAAACATTTGCATATCGATTTTTGAAAACAACACTATGGCAATTACAACCGAAAGTACACCACCAGAAATAGTCCACTTAGGGTTTTTAAAAGTCCAATCTAAACCTTTGTTATAAACATTCTGAACCCTGTCTAAAAAGCTCTTTTTATTTGGCTCATCTTCCTCAGCAAAGTTTAAACCTTTTTTAATAAACACAAAACACATAAAAGGAACCATAAATAGAGCTATTACCATAGAAACTACTAGCGCAATTGCTATGGTCATTGGAAATGCGCCAACAAAATCGGACGCCATACCTTCTAAAAATATCATCATTGGCATAAAAGCCGCAATAATAGCTGCCGTAGCAGAAAGTACTGGAATAAATAGTTCCGTTGCGGCTTTCCATGCAGCGTTCCATGGTGTTTGTCCTTGGTCGAGTTGTTCAATATGATTATCAATAATTACAATGGCATTATCAACCACCATTCCCAGAACTACAATCAAACCGGCAAGCGAAACTATATCAAGCTGAAAGCCCATTACCTGCATTATAGCCATGGTAATTAATACTGAAATAGGTATGGTTACTGCTGCAACAGCCGAAACGCGAAAAGGTAAAAGAATCATAGTAACTACAATTACAGCTAAAATTGCAATAATAAACTCTTTCATAAAATGCGAAATAGAATACTCAACAACCTCAGGCTGATTGGATATAATATTTAATTCAACATCATCATCAACCTTTGATTTAAACTCAGCAATAACATCTTGAACTTCATCACCAAAAAGCACAATATTGTTGCCAGCTTGCATTTCAAGCGATAATAGCAAAGCATTACTGCCGTTATTACGAATGTAATTCGATGGTTTATCATACTTACGCTCTACTCTAGCAACATCTTTAATACGTATAATATTTCCTTGCGGATCAGAATAGATGATCTGGTCTTCAATGTCCTTTTCTGTTTCAAAACGAGGAGGCAAATGAACAGGAAGAACCAATTCTCCATTATCAAGCTCACCAGCATAATTCAAAGCTTCTTGCAATTTAAATGACATAAGAACAGCAGCTGGCTGAATACCATATTCGTTTAGTTTTTCAGGTTTTACATAAATAAAAACCTTCTCTTTCTGTTCGCCATAGCGCTTAATTTTTGAGACCGATTCAATTCTACGAATCTTACTTTCAAGGTCTTTCATTACCACTTCAAGCTCACGATAATTTTTCTCTTTCGACGACATGGTAAGCAACAATGCCGATGTATCGCCAAAATCGTTGGTTCCTATTAAGGCTAAAACCCCACTTGGCAATTGCATTTTCAGTTCATCTAAACCAAGGCGCAGTTTATTCCAGAATTTATCGGCATCGAGAACATCATCGTTTAGTTCAACAAAAATGATCATTTGTCCCTGTCGTGAATTCGAATAGGTTTTCACCTTGTTAATTTCCTTATAACCAAAAATATAGTTCTCAACCTCTTTGGTAAGTTGCTCCTCAACTTCTATTGAAGTTGCTCCAGGATATATGCCTACAATTACCCCTTGACGGATGGTAAACTCGGGGAATTCGTTTCTGGGCATGTTCATCAAAGCCACAACCCCCACAGTCATAGCAGCAATAACAAAAGCCAGTATAATTTGGCGATATTTCATCGCTGCTTCAATGATATTTATTTTTCTATTCATATTCTTTATTTATAATTCTTTTCTATTATAGTTAGAGTTTGTCTATAAAGTCCAACTTCTTCGTTGTCGCTCAAAATCCAAATCCTCGAATACACTAGTATACTGCGGTTTGAATTTTTCACACGCCTCGAATTTGAACTTTTTAGCTCA
>JAQICC010000267.1 GCA_027858735.1 Salinivirgaceae bacterium | reverse complement strand
AGGCTACTCAAAATGTGAAAACCAACAATTCCTAGGTCAGCCTGTCCCGTACCGGAGGTCGGGAGGGTTATACCTAAGTAAAGTGCCTCTTCACTTTGTTCGAATCGCTCAACTTAGGTTTAATTCACTAGCTCAATTCAACAAATATTACCCGTTAACGCTCAAAGCAGATCATCCGATATCATGCGGTCTGCGAGTAAATCCGGAACAGAGCGATGTTGACGATTCGTATAATACAAGTTCGCCAAAATCGCGCTTAGGTGTTTAAAACGATTTTATGCCCGAAGAATTACCTGAAGGTATTGAAGGGTTTCACTTTCATGTGCTGTGCGAATCAAGCTCGTACAGTTTAGAGCAAACTTTAGAGGCCATAGAATTGCGATTTGGTAAATATTTGCATCAACGTAAATGGATAAACATGGGAGGTGGGCACCTAATGACTCGTAAAGGTTATGATGTTGAACACTTAATAAAAACACTTAAATTCTCATAGTTGAAATAAACATTGTATTTTTATTTCGATATTTGTTGCTTTACTTTGCAGCTCTTTCATTTTATTCAAATTTAAATGATTACAGATATAGCTCTAATATTACTTGTAGCTTTAATTCTAAACTCTCTGTTTATCAAGCTTAACTTGCCTGGCATATTGGGCATGATTGCAACGGGCATTATTCTAGGCCCTAGCTTTTTAAACTTAATACATCCTGAAGTAATTGAATTACTAAAAGAATTTAAAACGGCGGCCTTAATTGTAATATTAATTCGTGCAGGATTGGGCATTAATAAAGAAACCCTTAAAAAGGTAGGTGCACCAGCAATTAAAATGAGCTTTATTCCGGGTATAATTGAAGGCACAACGATACTTTTTGTGTCACACTTTTTGCTTGATTTTTCAATTGTTGAGGCAGGTATCCTAGGCTTTATTGTTGCGGCGGTTTCACCAGCGGTAGTTGTTCCTGCAATGTTAGCTCTAAAAGAGCATGGCTATGGTAAAAAGAAAGAAATACCAACTCTGGTTTTAGCTGGTGCATCGCTCGACGATGTTTTTGCTATTACAATTTTTGGTGTTTTTTTAGGCTTGGCTAGTGGCAATTCAACAAGTATTTCACATTTAATATTTTCTGTTCCTGTAGGGATTGTTCTGGGTGCTCTAATTGGCATAGTTATAGGTTTTGGTTTAATATGGTATTTTAAAAAATTTCATATTCGCGATACTAAAAAGGTGATCATTTTTATGATTGTATCTATTGTGTTTTATGAGCTTACTGAAATGCAAGAGGTAAAAAACGTTCTACCCATAGCCGGATTATTAGGCATAATGGGAATAGGGTTTATTATTCTTGAAAAATATGGTGTGTTAGCAAATAGGCTAGCACTTAAGTTTGCTAAAGTATGGGTGCTAGCCGAAATTCTCCTATTCGTTTATATTGGTTCTGCTGTTCAAATAAATACAGTTCAGGCTTCAGTAATTGGAGTGGGTCTTTTAATATTAGCTATTGGCTTGATAGCAAGAAGTATAGGTGTTTGGATTTCTTTAATTGGATCGAAACTTAATTTAAAAGAGAAACTTTTTTGTATGATTGCATATATACCAAAAGCTACCGTACAGGCTGCTATTGGAGCCGTTCCTCTCGCCTTGATTTATGATGGTAGTATTACTACTATAAATGAACAAACAGGACAAATAATTTTAGCGATTGCCGTTTTAAGCATTGTGGTAACGGCACCTTTGGGAGCTATTGGAATAAAGCTTTCAAGTTCTAAACTGCTTGATAAATAGTTGATTAGCGCTATTTTTATGACCTGTGTCAATTTAAAACTAATCAACATCAGCAAAAAGACTAACGCACAGCATATAGGTTTTCTTGGACTAAATAGCTTTTCCTTGCTATATTTGTTATGTCAAAAGGTTATAGTTCTTTGAAATGCTTGTTGTGAGGTCTCTTCTTTTTAGACTGTTTACTATAACCTCTCTTCTTAGGGCTACAGTAATTTTTTTCATGGGTTAATTAATTTGGTTGAATAATATTGGACAAACTACCTCACAACAAGCTTTCATTTTCCCCCTCTTATCAAATTCAAAATTCACAAAAAATTTCAATTGAATAGTCAGTGTTAAATAGTATTTTTACGCTAAATAATTGTAATTGAATTTAATGGATTTTGAAAAATTTAAAGCAGAACTTGTTTCAATACTCTGCAGTATTTTGCATTTTTACTTAAACAAACTTCGCCATATTCATCATAGAAAATTTTAACTACGCTGTCATTCAATATTGTAAAAAACGAATTTGAATTTGCTAATACAACGATAATGCTATGAAAAGCACGGTATTAGTGGCTTGTAGCGTTTTTTAGTTCCTTCATAGCAAATCAATTTTCGAGTGCCAATTTAAGCAAATTATTTCTCTGCGAGAAATTGTTTGCGGGTTTTCAAATACGAATCAAGTTTGCAATCGCATAAACCGTATTTTTTATAAGCATGTGTTGAACTAAATCCCTACGGGATAGCTTTTTTAAAAATATCGAGCATTATAACGCAAAACACACACCGTATAGCATAACCTACTGATATTCAACAATCCCAATTTAAAAACGGTCACTAAGTACATAGAAGAAAAAATTCTTCCTGATTGATAGGGTTGTAGTTCAACCGGGAATAATCGCTGGGTCTTGCAGACCGCTCATATTCCTATTTATTGTGTCCAGTATTTTAATCTCTAATTAATCTTAATTTAAACAGTTTTATCATATACGTAATCATCCATGCCATAACCAATAGTCCACCTGGCATTGCTATCATTACAGCGACTTTCTCTGTCGCTGGATAAAATGTCACTAACACAATATAAAGTAACAATAGAATGTTCCCTACAAATCCAATATATGAAGTAGCTTTAGTAAAGATTTGACCCTTTATCATCACATGAGATATTAAAATACTTGAAAAAGTAGGCAATGCAAAACCTATAAATACTCCTAAACTACCATGCGTTCCTTTTGCTAGCATTGATTCTCCTGCTGCGGCTATTAGATTCTTTTGAGCATCAGAAATCGCAGAAAAGTACTTTTCACTTAATTCAAACATTGGCAAAGCTATATTACCAGAGATAAAAACTGTTGTACCAATTAAAAAAAGTATTAATGCAAGTAATGCATATCCATTATCTGTTCTCTTATGTGCTATATAGATTGCAAAAATTGAAGGAATTGTAATAATCTGAATAATTACATTTAGAAGGTCAAGGCTGTACAAACCTAATATCCAGTTATTCTTAAATTGGTTGAATCTATCTATTGCGGTTTGAGGAAGAGATGATATGTCTCCGCCTGTTACTATTGAACCAACTATCATGTCTAAAACTATTCCACATAAAACAATAATTGTAGCTATTGCGCCAATCAAATAAATTGATCTGAATTGATTTCTTGAGTTTTCCATTGACAATATAATTTTGTAATTAATAATTAGTACCTGTAAATGTCTTTTAATATTGGGCACAACTTAGTTATAGAGACCGTATCCACTTATTTTTTTGGTTACGGCTTCTATTTCGCACATGTAATATGTTTACTTTACTTATGCGAATAACTAATTTTTGATTTTTTATAGTCATTTTTTCATTTAACTAAAATACGAAAATATATGGGTTTCAATACTGGCATTTAAACGGCCATTTAAAGGAGCTATATTTCGAAAAAGTAGAAAAGAAAAAAGCCACCCTGAGAAGGTGACTTTTTATAATAACTCCACTTGTTCAACCAAATTACCGTTAAGAATTGTGAAATAAATTACAAGGCGTGGAGTTACGTACACAAAACAATCAAATATAATAATAATTACACTATTAAGAGGTGAAAATATTGTAAGCTGTAACCATTTAAAAAACTGCATTAAACCCTCGATTGTTTGGAATGAAAAAAAGCTACCCTTTCAAGTAGCCTTATTAATCAAATTAATTTAAATAATAAATTAATATTCTTTCATCAAGAGTTCATAAGGGATGTTTGCTTTTTGATGCAATCTTCTAACCATTCCCAAATTAAGTTTTCTTTCTTTCTTAAGTATCTTAGAAACGGTGGTTTTGTCACCGATAATACCTACTAAATCTTTAGCTTTTAAGCCTCGCTGTTCAATATAGAATTGAATTACATCAACAGGAGTTGGTTCAGGTAAAGGGTAATTTTCAGCTTCGTATTTTTCAACTAAAACAGAAAGCAGCTCCAATTCATCCCCCTCTGGAGTACCTTTTTGGGCATCCATAATCTTTTCGATACGCTCCATTGCGACATCGTATTCCTCTTCTGTCTTTATTAGTTTAGTGATCATTTCGATTTGCATTTTGGTGTACAATTTAACATTTGTAAAATATTTCGGTGTATGGTTACATTCTCCCTTAAGAGCAAGGGCAGTATGAAGTAAGATATTTTAGTTTTTGTTCATTTAAACTTTGTTAGCGTCAATTTTGTCGTACTCTGCATGAGTTCCGATAAACTTCACCAATGCAACCTGAGCGCCATAATTGATCCATAAAACCAGTCTATAGTCATTTCCATGTACATTCATCACAATCCTGTTATCCTTCAGGACACTTATGTACGGGAAACACTGTTTAATCTGGTTAACATTTTCAAAGAACTCTGTTTTAAATTCCTTAACAATTAAGTTAAGCTGCGCCCCACTTTGAGGATGTTTCACACTGAATTGCTTCAGTTTTGTTGTTGAGATAATTCGCATGCTGCCGCTGTTTAATTTTTGCTAAATAAAATACTTCTCGCTCTTTCATATCTCTGATTTTAAATGTTCTTAGTTTTAGTTCTATTTCCAGTTTGGTACAAAGATATATAAAAGTTGGCATATTGCCAACATATATCAAATAATATTTAGACTACAAGTTAAAAAATGGCAATTTATAAGTTAAAATGTGGTAATATATCTACTCATTAAACGGCCATTTAAAGGAGCTATATTTCGAAAAAGTAGAAAAGAAAAAAGCCACCCTGAGAAGGTGACTTTTTATAATAACTCCACTTGTTCAACCAAATTACCGTAAACAATTGTGAAATAAATTACAAGGCGTGGAGTTACGTACACAAAACAATCAAATATAATAATAATTACACTATTAAGAGGTGAAAATATTGTAAGCTGTAACCATTTAAAAAACTGTATTAAACCCTCGTGAAAATGGTGCGTTTTATAGAACTGGCATAAGGGAGAAATATTTAGGTGTGAAAAATGAGCATTGAATGTTCGTTTTTAGAACTCTTCAAAGAACAGATGACGATTGGCTTATGAATAGTACGGAATTAATAACTTTAAAATTGTCGGATAATTCATAGCCAAGCATTTGTTTTTGCTGCAATATATCAATTTATTATTTCTAGTCAAAACGAATGTTTTGGCGGGGCTTATAAGTACGAGAAATGTTTCAATTAGTACATTACTCCGTATTATTTATGAAGCCGTGTTAGCTGCTTTTGTTTTTATTTCATTTAATATTATTTACTAAATTTTTAACATCAAGTCAATTCCCAATCCCAAAATTACTGCAATGATATAGAAAGTTATCATACCCAATAAATAAGCTAATAATCCTTTCAAATAATTCACTTTTTTCTTTTTATCAAAAAACTGTCCTATTGCCCAAGAAGTATATATAAATCCTAAAATTGCTCCAACGTGCAACACTCTAATTTTAGTAATACTTTCTAAGATTCCGAATGTTGTATAAATCAACATTCCTATGCCAATTACAAAACATAATAGGATAATAATTTCAAAAAAATTGTAATTATACTTTTTAAAGAAAAGTTTAATCCATATTGTAATAAAAATGGTCATTAAGATATTTGCATAGCCATAGTTTTTTTGTATCCAATCGTAAATGTTGGTCACTGCTGAATCTCCAAATCCACCAGCATTAACATAGCCATCTTCAAAGTTTAGGAGTTGTTGAACTATGGTATAGATCAATGAGCAAACTATGACGAAAATTATAGGTTTTACAAGTCTATTTCTATCACTATGAATGAATTTTTGAACATTTTCTCCAGGTCTTACAAGCAATTCTTTTATTGTATAGAAAATTCCTTTATCGAAGTTTAATACACTTACTATTTGAGATAAAATATAATTTCCGTCAATTCTTTTTAAAGTTTTGGGATTTCCACATTTAGAGCAAAAATCATCAGATAATTCTGCTCCACACTTTGTACATTGTTCAAAATCAATTTCTTTATTCATTCTGTGTGTTGTTGTGATTCAATTGCAGCTAACGCTTAGCTAAACGACAGTGCGGACTTAACAACTAATTAGTTCCATTTTGGCGATTAGCAAATTAATTTATCGAACACAATTTACATAATTTAATTACTGTGAGAAAATTAAATTTGCGGGGTTAACAAATACAATATCAGATTCAGGTTAAACCTTTGCCCGCATTGCGTTTGAGCTGTTGTTGAACTAAATCCCTACGGGATAGCTTTTTTAAAAATATCGAGCATTATAACCTAATTAAATGCATTTTATTTATATTTGGGAAACAAAAATAAAACAACATGCTGATTTCGTAC
>JAQICC010000263.1 GCA_027858735.1 Salinivirgaceae bacterium | reverse complement strand
TTTTATCTTTACATTGAACTAAAAATAAATCAACAAAGATGGTGGGAAGTTTCGCAGTTCCGGCAAGCGGTAAAAGTTAGTAGTTATTAAGCTTGCACTGCGTATCCACCAACGTTATGTTCAATAAAAATTAACCAAACGAGGATGCCGAAAATCGTGAGAGTAGGCAATAATAGAAATTTTAAAAACACCATGAAAAAAATTAAACCTTTAGTAGAAATTCTACTTTTTTTTACAATTGTATTAACCTCTTGTGAAAAGGAACATTTTAAATCTAACCACACATTTAACCAAGAAAATTCATATTTTGGGTCAGGTAAGGGATTAATCGTTTTAGGAGAAAAACGAGAAGATCCTTATAAATTGGAAAATATGCAAAAAGCATATGAAAGTTTAAAATCAGCAGAATCAAGTTCAGACAAAGACAAAGATAAAATTAAACCTACACATAAATATATTCGATTCTTACCCGCGAATGAAACTGAATGGGACATTCTTAAATCAGATACAACACTAATATTATATGACTTTCCGCTAGATTATGAGATTGAAAACATGGGAACATATTATCACGACCCTACTTTACCAGAAACATCTATAACATGGCAGTACTGTGTGGTACCAATCAAATATAAGATTCCAAAAATTCATAATGAATTGATATATGAAGTATATATTCCTGAAGAAGATAACTCAAACAAATCATCAGAATTAAATAAGGTACTGAATGAATTAGAATATGAATCGGCAAAGTTAACAGGAAACTTACCAAAGAACATTGAAAAAACAAAGGGTTTATTTGATAAGTGGACACCCAAAGGAAGGATATGGGTATGGGATGACATAGTTGGTAGCACAACAACTACTACACAGAGATTTAGTCACTACGAGTGTTACGATTGTAATACAGGCGATCCAATAGACTGTGATGGAAATGATGGTCCGATAAGAAAGCAAGAAGCACCAATAGATATTTGTAAAAGGGCTGTTTATACATATACAAACACAACTACTGACGGAATGTACATCCCTCTTAATCAAGTTAGTGTTCATGCACGTTGGTTTACAAACATAAAAACGGATTTAACTGATGAAAACGGGAATTTTGAAACTGGGCAATTTCTTTATGAAGTAAATTACGCCATAAAGTGGGAAAGAAGTAAATATGATATTAGAAATGGAGGGCTATTACAAGCATGGTACAATGGTCCTAAAAAGAAAGGAGATTGGTATTTAAAAATTGGGAAAGGTGGTGAATCAATTATGTATGCAACCATGCACCGAGCAGCTCATAAACAATTTTATGGTAACAACTTAGGAATAAGAAGACCAACAGGAGTTGGAAAAACTAAATTGTGTTATATTGACGATAATGGCACGGGTGTTTTTTGGGGAGACTGGATTGATGTTGGCATATTACCAGATATAAAAGTTTGGGGGAAATATTATGGAAGTTATAAAACAACCAATGAAATTTTTGGAACAACTACTCATGAACTTGGTCATATGAGCCATTGGCATTTAATTGGGGTTGATAATTATGCTTTTACTGGTGAAATAATTTATGAAAGTTGGGCAACAGCTGTTGAATGGGCTCTGACTAATGATGAGTACCATAGTATGTCAAGACTTGACGGTAACGTTTTAAATTATTATCATGAAGAAAGATATCAACTAAATCCCATAAGTGGCAGTTATACACCTGTATTTATTGATTTGATGGATGATTACAATCAAAGGGTTGGAGGAATGATAAATGGTAAAACTGAATCAGGTCGATTAAGTTTGCCAAATGACTTAATACATGAATATTCACTTTCTTATATTCAAGATAACATTTTGAAAGATTCAAGAGGTATTCATAGCTTAAAAGACTCTTTATATGATAATAGACTTACAGGGGTGACTATTTCTGATATAGACCAATTATTAGCCTTATATTGGTAAAAAAACACATTTAATAATATTATTCTAAAGAGCAATATTTTATGATTTAAATCAAATAATATGAATAAATTAATTATTATTATTATTACAAGTATATTAATACTTCATGCTTGTTTTATTGAACCAGAACCAGAAGAACCTAATATAAGATTCACCATAGATAATAGTTCGTCTTTTGGCACAGAAATTACCATCTTTAATGCAGGGATTCCAGAGCAAAGTCTCAGTGAAGATATTACAATAAGCATCCCTAGTAAGGAAGGATATAGCTATTTTTATTTGTTATCTGATAAATATCTGTTAATAGAGCCAGCAGATTCAGCATTCATAAAGTTTAATGACGAAAGAATTATTAAGTACATAAGGAATGATAATCAGATAAGGAATTTTTTGGATACAGCGTATTGGGAGATTAGCTATAGTCCGGCAACAGGTTACATATATAGATATACAATTACTGAAGAAGACTTTGAGCATGCACTAGAGATAGATTAATGAATATGGTGAAGTAAAAGCTATTTTGCTTCACCATATACTGTTTTAGAAATAAAAAATGATACTGAACATAACAATGGCTTATAACGCAATGCAAACCAATTGGTTAAGTGTTTATTTGTTAGGTATCTGGACAGCACACTGTTTTAATCTCGTTGTTGCAAAATAGCTTTTGCACATATTTATGTTGTTTCGGGTACTCTTAAATTCAGTGGTTTAATTATATTTACAAAAACGTTTATAAAACAGGCGGCGCAATGGCTCGGACAGGTAATTAAAACAGTTTTACGCAATCCGTAAAGCTTTATGGTTACTAAGCTTGCACTACGTATAGCCTGTCGTTATCTTGCCACCTGGGTTTTTAAAAATAAAATTGTTTTTTTCTTGGTAAATATTTAGCAGTCGGTCTATTTTGATTTTCATGGCAGCTTTGTAATGCATAAAATTTTTAAAAGCCATTAATCACGCAAAGGCTTGTTTTCAAAACGCTTTTTGCAAGTATCGTAAACGGTGAAGGTGGTTTCTTATGGTTGAGGTAGTTAATTCTCGTTAGTTCTAATCAAAAACCAAAACGGGAAGTTGAGTTTTTCATTGTTAAGGGAATCGCTGCTATGAGTTTTGCAACTTCTGAGCTTTATCAAAATGCGGTGCAAAAATCAACAAAGC
>JAQICC010000253.1 GCA_027858735.1 Salinivirgaceae bacterium | reverse complement strand
GTACGAAATCAGCATGTTGTTTTATTTTTGTTTCCCAAATATAAATAAAATGCATTTAATTAGGTTATAATGCTCGATATTTTTAAAAAAGCTATCCCGTAGGGATTTAGTTCAACACGCGGTATAAAACATTGGGGTTTAAGCGGTTAGTCAAGTATTCTACCACGCATTAAGTACAGTGTAACTAGACAGGAAAGTAGCCCGCAATCCCCAACGATTTCATACCGAAACCGTTAGCTTCAATAATCGGAACGAAGTGCTAAATTTGTTAATTTAATGAAATTAGCGTAAATTGCGTCAAACAAATGACGGAATTATGGAGTATTTAGTCAGAGACTTGTCTAATAATATTATTAAGAAGTTGCAACCAAACAAGGTTGTGATTGTATTTGGAGCGCGAAGAGTTGGGAAAACTGTTCTTGTAAAAGAGATACTTGAGGAAGTAAACGAACCTATACTTTCTTTGAATGGTGAGGATATTAATGTACATGATAAGCTTGCAATTAGGAGTGTTGAGAACTATAAGCAGATTTTAGGTTCTTACAGATTACTGTACATTGATGAGGCTCAGAAGATACCTGAAATTGGTTTGAAACTTAAACTTATGATTGATGAAATTGAAGATTTAAAGATTATTATTTCAGGCTCCTCGTCATTCGATATTCATAAAGATGCTGGAGAACCACTAACGGGCAGAAAATATTCTTTTAATTTATTTGCTCTTTCGGAGAATGAATATAATCAAGTAGAGAATAATATTACGAAGATTGACAAAGTACGCGAAAGATTAATCTTTGGGAATTATCCAGAATTACTTCACTTACCCAATAGAGAAGATAAAATAGATTACCTGAACGAGATGGTTAGTTCATATCTTTTAAAGGATATTTTAGTTTATGAAAACATAAAGAATTCACAAAAAATATTCAATCTATTGCGCTTAATTGCATTTCAAATTGGTGGTGAAGTTTCACTTCAAGAATTAGGGAAACAATTAGGAATTAGTAAGAACACCGTTGAAAAGTATCTTGATTTATTGAGTAAAGTTTTCATTCTTCATAAAGTAGAAGGATTTAGTAGAAATTTAAGAAAGGAAATAACTAAGAATTCCAGATGGTACTTTCTTGATAATGGGATACGAAATGCGGTGATTGCAAATTTTAATCCAATTGAATCTCGGAATGATATTGGAGCTTTATGGGAGAATTATATGATAAGTGAAAGGCTTAAATATCAAGAATATAAAAGGATTTCATCGAATAATTATTTTTGGAGAACTTACGAGCAACAGGAAATTGATTGGGTTGAAGAAAGGGATGGTTCCTTATTTGGATATGAATTTAAATGGAAAGAATCAAAAGTAAAAACTCCTACACAATGGGAAAATGCTTATCCTGATTCAACATTTGAAGTGATAAATAAAGACAATTTTGAGAGCTGGTTGAAATAATTACTAAAGCTAACAATGGCTTATACAAAATGCGGGCAAATTAGTTGCTATCAGCGGTTCACGTGTCTGGACAAAGCGCTGTTTTAAGCTCTTAGTGGCAACATAACTTTTGTACATAAATAAGTTGTTTCGGGCCCTTTTAAATTCAGTTTAAATATTATATTTACATAAACGTACATTATACAAAATGCGCAATCCCGAGGACTCGGGAGACTGGTAGTTTAAACGCTAAGAACAAGTGGCAAAGTTAGTAGTTACTAAGCTAGCACTGCGTATCCACAATCGTTGGCTGTAATGTGTGTCCTGAAGAAAGCAGCCAGTTGTAAGGAAGCTTTCATGCTGTAAATAAGATGGAGGAAGGCCCTCCGCAAGCGCTGTACAGGCGGAGCTTGCAAACTACCCTACGGTGCTGGTCTGGTGACGGATTGGTATTGAGCGGATGGGGAAAAGGTCTGGTTGGACAGATCAAGTAAGAATAGAAAAGATGAACGAAAGTAAACCTCTGATGAAGTGTCGAGAAAACGAACATTCTACCAAAACTGTCGGTCTATTGCTGCCGAAGGAAGAGTACAACGGAAACCTGTTTACTGGTTGTACGGTAGGCGTCATTAAGGAGGCATGAGTTCCATTCAGTCTTATTTATGGAACAGGAGAAGTCATTTATAAATGTTAAGGGAAAGGCACAAGTAGGGCAAACATCTACAAGGCCGAACACCGATGTTGTAAATGATGGCGGACTCAGCCGTAGTAGTGATGAAGTTCCTGTAATGGGGATGGAGCAAAGGGCTGGGGTTATACAGACAAGGTTGAATCTGTCAACTTCCGATGGAAGGATGAACAATCAATACTTGTCGAAAGGAATACCGATAGATGGCCAAATGGTCATGGAAGCTCACCGAAAAAGATAAAAAATATTCTACAAAACAATTTAAACAATACTTAGCGTCAATTCAGGAATATTCTATGGAAAAACAAAAAGAGATGTTAAATGATGAAATTTAAAATTGGATGAAAAAAACACAGCAGATTGATGATATTATTGTATTGGAATACGAATATAGAAAACGCATAAAACCTTCGTCTATGAAACAAAATATTTCCTGTCACGAAACCTCGTGGATTAGTGGCCTGTTTTTGTTTTTATATTTTTTAATGCGGTTACCCTTGGAAAATGCCGACCCTTGTAAATTATATTCATCATAAAAATTATCTTTGCAACAAAACTATAGCAGTCGTGGCAACAATATCTCAAAATATATACTTAACAAAACGAGAAAAACTACATTGTCAGAAATGTAAGAAGGTCATTCCAAAGGGTAAAGCGTTTGTTGCTGAAAAGGAAGATTATAATGGTTTGTGCCTTTCTTGCTCACCATTTGCAAGCTATACCTTGCTGCCTCCAGGCAACGTAGCTTTAACTCGTCGATCAAAAAAGCATTCTAAATTATGTGGCGTACTATTATTTTGGAATCAACGAAGAAGACGTTATGAGCGTAAAGGGCAATATGTTGAAGCCAAAGCTATTGTTCAGGCAGAAAAAGAATGCTCATCCTATGAGGTCATCAGGGCTAATAATAATGTAAAAGCTGCTGAAAAAAGATTGGTGCAAGACAAAGTTTATATCCAAGAATTCGGGAAAGCCATTCGAGCTTATTATCCTAATTGTCCGGCAAAGCGCGAATTTGAAATTGCTACACATTCCTGCGAAAAATACAGTGGTAGGGTAGGACGCACTGCCGCCGCTAAGCAGTTTGATACAAATATGATTGATTTGGCTGTTGAAGCTCATATTCGCCATACTGAAACCAATTATGATGCACGGTTCGGAAAAGGTATGCGCAAAAGACTGATTCGAGCCGATTTAAAAGGTTCTATTGAGAGAATAATGCTAAGTTGGAAATAGCTTAATTTTGAAAATCTTCTTTCGATAGATACAAGTTTAATTATCGGGCTGGGTCAAACCATGTTTTCAAGAACTTTTTTAACGAATAATTGATTATTTCAAATTAAATGATTATATTATTATCGAAATATTGATAATATAATTATCATTTAGAAATTATGAAGACAGACAAACAGGTATTAGCTGAGTTGAACTCTCAGTCAAAGAATTTAGATTTACTAATTAAGGCATTTGACTTATCATTAGAAAAGAGTGGCGGTTATAAACGGAATCGTCCCAAAGTAGATATGAAAAGTAAATCGGTTTATTTTAAATCGTTTATTTCTAATTTTCACGTAGAATGACACAAGAAGAATTTAAAGAGAAACTGTTAAGTGCTCTTGTAAATGAGGTAACTCCAAAAATAGAACGCTTACCACATGTTAAAAATGGTAAAGTATTCAAGGTGATTAGAGAAATAAATTCAATAAGAATAGTTGATTTCAAAGCGCCTGAATTTGAGATATTCAAACCCCATATGTTGTTGGAATTTCGTTTTAAAGTAGTGCTCGATTTTATTTATTTTACTGGTGATAATATAAATATAAATAAGGAACAACAAATTTCCGTAAGTAAAGAAGTTTTTGGTACATGCAATTATGTAACTGAACACGAGTGGTTTAAATTTGAATATGAGCGGGTGAGGTTTTAGCTGCTTGGTACCCTAACCTTTTGACTAAAAAACAACGACAAAACTGCTATACCTGCCCCTGCAATAAAAGGAATTCTCCAATTTAGCATCCATAATGCACCCCCAACAACAGGAATAACTACAGCTGAAATATGGTTGATAGTGAAGCCAACCGCCATGCTCGGTGCAATATCTTGTGGGTCACTAGTTTTTTGAAAGTAGGTGTTTATGGCCATGGCTGCACTAAAGAAAATATGATCGGCCACATACAATACGCCAACAACCGTTCTGTTTTCAATTAGGGCATAACATAAAAATATGCCAATTAGGCTAATGTATTCTATCGATAAAATTGTACGCTCTCCAAAACGGTTAATTCCTTTGCCAACAATAGGAGCCATAAAGTAGGTTATGATGTTATTGATGATAAAAAGAATGGCAATTTCCTTAATGGAAAAACTATACTTCTCTACAAGCATAAATACAGCAAAAACAACGAATATCTGACGTCTGGCACCGCTTAAAAAGTTAAGTGTATAAAACAACCAATACTTTCGTTTAAGTACCATCTTCTTTTGTTGCTTTGGAAGACTTTTGTCAACAGGGTTTTTAAATAGTGCTAAAATAACCAGTAAAAGTACCGTAGAACCGAATATAATGAATTGGCTTGCAAGGCTTAAATAGGGCGATAAAAACCAAATAAAAGCTCCAATAGCAATATTAGTAAGCGCTCCAATACTTTTAACTCTTCCAATCATTATAGGAGACTGTTGCTTGCTAAAATATTGTAACGTTAGGCTCTGGTTAACAGTTTCAAAATAGTGAAACCCAATTGACATAAAGAGAGTGGTAATAATTAATCCGCCATAAGAGGGAAGTAGACCTGTTGCTAAAACACCCAAACCCATTAGAAACGCAGAATAGGCAGCAAGTTTATGTTCTTTAAATATAAGGAGGAGGAAAACAACGAGTAGTGCCAAAAATCCGGGTATTTCACGCACTGATTGAATAACGCCTGCCTGAAAGCCATTAATACCAATTTCATCAACAGCATAATTATTAAAAAGGGTACGCCAGGCTTGAAAACCCGTTGTTATTGCAATAATCAATAAAAGCAAGTACCAATACATCGGGTTTTTTCGAATTTTTTTAATCATCTCGCTTAGAAATTAGTATGGGATTTGGGGAACATGGGAATTAGCACACCTTAATTGATTAATTGTTTTGAATCGTTGAATTATAAGCATAAAAAAATCCCGGCAGAACCGGGATTTAATTGTTATTTTTTATCCTTGCCTTTCCTTGATTCTGTATTTGTAGTAGGCTTAGGTGGTGTTGCTATGCTATCACGCATGTTTGTATCGGCCTCTATGTTTTTCATTCTATAGTAATCCATAATGCCAAGGTTTCCTTGAAGGAAAGCATCTGCCATAGCTTTAGGTATTTGAGCTTCAGCTTCAATTACTTTGGCTTGCATCTCTTGTGCTAAGGCCTTATTTTCTTGTTCTAAAGCAACAGCCATAGCTCGGCGTTCTTCAGCTTTTGCCTGAGCAATATTTTTATCAGCTTCGGCTTGATCCATTTGAAGCACAGCTCCAATATTTTTACCTATATCAATATCGGCAATATCAATGGAGAGTATTTCGAAAGCAGTACCTGCATCCAATCCTTTTTCAAGTACTACACGTGAAATGCTATCGGGGTTTTCTAAAACGGCTTTATGTGAGCCCGATGAACCAATAGAGGAAACAATACCTTCACCAACACGAGCAAGTACCGTATCTTCACCAGCACCACCAACAAGTTGTTTGATGTTTGCACGAACTGTAACGCGAGCTTTACTAATAAGCTGAATACCATCTTTTGCAACAGCGGTAACTGGTGGTGTATCAATAACCTTTGGATTTACCGACATTCTAACAGCTTCAAGAACATCACGTCCGGCAAGGTCAATGGCAGTGGCCATCTTAAATGGTAAATCGATATTTGCTTTTTCGGCAGAAACCAAGGCGTGTACTACGGCCTCTACATGTCCACCAGCTAAATAATGCGCTTCTAAATCGTCGGCTTTCATTCCTTCAAGACCTGCTTTGTGAGCCTCAATCATCGAGTTAACAATTCTTGGAGGAGGAACATTTCTTAATCGCATTAATATTAATTGTAATAATGATATTCTAACTCCTGTAATTTGCGCAATAAACCATAATTTTACAGGTATTAGGTACATTAATAGCCAAAGGCCAATAATAGCACCTACAATTATGATTACATTCATTCCAATACTTTCCATAATAAATTATTCAATAGGTTTAACAATTAGTTGATTTCTTTCTATTTTAATTACTTCAATAGGGGTGTTTGCATCAATAAATTTATGACCTGATTTGCCTTCGAAAGTTAAATTATTAACCATTACGATGCCTATAGGAGCAAGTCGAGTTAATGATTTTCCTTTATCGCCTGGTGCGATGTTTTTGGTTTCGGTGTTTTCTATTTTGCCATCAATGGATGTATTTAGAGCCATTTTTTTCCATGTATTTGAGCGTAATATAAGAACAATTGTTATAAATATTACAACAAAAGAGCTTACCAATATAATATGACCAGCGGGTAAGTCAAGCGATTTGTATCCAAAATAAATGCCGCTTAAAATTAAGAGAATACCAATTATTCCAGGAATGTTTGCGCCTGGTAGTACTAAAAATTCAAAAAGAATTAAAACAAGCCCTAGAACAAGTAAAAAAATAATAGCGGTTAAACTCATCCTAAATTTATAATTAATTAAACCATGAAATTAAACAATTACATTAATATTTGGAGCAAAAATGGCCGATTTTTTATGGTGGGGTTAAATTAAAGGCCATGCAATTCTTCTAAACGTTATAAAATGAATATTTTAGGTTGGTAAAAAAGGCTTCGTAATTAACGTTTTGTCAATTTAGTCAATAGTTACCGACAAGCCTTTGCTTATTAGTTCTCCTTTCATTGATGAAAGCCTTTCAAATTCGCCGGTTTTAACATCGCACTTCCCTTTGTAATGCGTAATGTGGGCACATTGTTCAGCTTGAATGATATCGTGTTCGCATGTTTCTATCAAACTGTTAATAACAAAGTCAAAGGTGTTTACCTCATCGTTATGAAGAATTAAGTTATATCTTTTCTTTTCATCTTCACGATACAATTCCTCAATTCCAGGAGTGATTTTTTCTTGATTTCCCATCTCAAAAATAAATTTAACATATTATTATTTGTTGGTTCAAAGGTATTGATTTTTTTATTAACTGTTTAAGTTTTGTTTTTGGAATTTATGATAGTGTATTTTTTTGTCATATTGAGGCATTTTTGAGATATATAGTGGTTGCTATGTTTCTCAAAAATAACGAAAATATGGTGAAAGGGACACCTAATAAAACTGATGCTTGCCTGCCGGCTATGCTACAGCCGTCAAGTTTGTGAGTTGTCGTATTGAAATTTAATAATTTGCATCAAGTTTTATTCTAGCTCTTTTTCCTAATTTAGGGGAAATCCCGATTGGGAGAGGGTTGGATTTATAAATTTACCCCATTAATTTGACGGCTATGCCGATTAGGCAGGGATAAAATTTAAGCAGTTACTTGGTTTTACTTTGTATTCGTTGACTAATAAACGAATATAGATAATTATTAAGTTAATTTTTATTCTATCCTTAAATCCGCAAGCGGATTCTTTGAGGCCACGAATTACACGAATTAACACGAATTTCGTTTTCACCCAATTGGGTGAAAATATATTTCATGTAAGACTATGCCTATCTATGGTTTCATTTTTTTTTGCTGCGGATATTAGGTCTATTTCAACAAAATATATTATTACGTGTTAATACTTATATTATGGTTAAATAAAAATACTAAAATATGAGTTTATTAGAAATAGGTGCAAAAGCTCCTGCAATTAATGCAAAAAATCAGGATGGTGAAGCAATTACATTAGAACAATTCAAAGGTAAAAAAGTAATCTTATATTTTTATCCAAAAGATAGTACACCAGGATGTACAGCAGAATCGTGCAATTTAAGAGATAATTATGAAGATTTATTGGGGAAAGGTTTTGATGTAATTGGGGTAAGCCCAGATAGTGAAGCTTCTCATCTTAAGTTTATTGAAAAACAGAATTTGCCTTTTAATTTAATAGCCGATACTGAAAAGGAGGTGCTGAAAGCTTACGGTGCATGGGGGCCAAAGAATATGTACGGACGTATATTTGATGGAGTTTTAAGAACTACTTATATAATAAATGAAAATGGTGTGATAGAAAAAGTGTTTGCTAAAGTTAAAATCAAAGAGCACGTTGAGCAGATATTAAAGGAAATGGGCATGTAGCAGTCAGTCTTCAGTCAGCAGTCTTCAGTCAGAAGTCTTCAGTAATTTACCTACTGAAGACTGTTGACTGCCTACTTTAAAGATTCAAGCATCATTTTCAATACGGCTTGAGCCGATACTGTTCTATTTGCAGCTTGCTGTATAACTATAGAATTTTCGCTTTCAATTACGTCATCTGATACGATCATATTACGACGTACAGGTAAACAATGCATAAACTTGGCGTTGTTGGTCACATCCATTTGTCTTTTGCTTACGCACCAATCCATATCTTTGCTTAGAATTTTGCCATAATCGCCATAAGCCGACCAGTTTTTGGCATAAATAAAATCGGCTCCTTCAAAAGCTTTCATTTGGTCGTATTCAGGTTTTAAATTGCCCATAAATTCAGGAGCTAACTCATAACCTTTTGGGTGAGTTACTACCAATTCGTAATCGGTTTCGCGCATCCATTCTACAAATGAGTTCGCTACAGCCTGGGGCAATGCGCGAGGATGAGGAGCCCATGTTAAAACTACTTTTGGTTTTGGTGTTTTTTTATACTCTTCGATAGTCACTAAATCTGCAAAACTTTGCAATGGATGGCGCGTTGCAGCTTCCATACTTACGACAGGAACGCCCGCATATTTAATAAACTGGTTTATTATTACTTCGTTGTAATCTTCTTCACGATTCTCTAACAATGCAAAAGCTCGAACGCCAATAATGTCACAATAGGATGCAATAACTGGTATAGCCTCTAGCAGATGCTCGGGTTTATCACCATCCATAATTACGCCATGTTCAGTTTCAAGTTTCCATGCTCCTTGATTAACATCCAATACCATGGTATTCATACCGAGGTTCATTGCTGCTTTTTGTGTACTTAAGCGAGTGCGCAAACTCGAATTTAAGAAAAGCAGAATCATTGTTTTATTTTTACCAAGATGCTGGTGAGCAAAAGGGTTTGCCTTTACATCGAATGCAATTTTTAAGCCTTCTTTTATACTTGGTAAATCGTGTACTGATGTATATTTTTTCATATTATATGAATGTTTTTAGTTTTATAAATTGATTTTTTGAAAATGGTAAAGATATTGAATATTTTTAAAAGGTAGGAATTGTTTGGCTAGATAAAACTTAAGGCACTCTAGTCACTTTAGCCTATTTAACTTCTTTAAACTTTAACACCCATAACCAGAACATCGTCAATTTGATCAAAGTTTCCTTTCCAACTTTCAAATTCCTGATCTAGCCTATTGCGCTGGTTAATATAAGCTTCACCATCAAATGAACATAGTAAGTTTATTAAACGTTTCCGCATAAATCGACCTTGTCCATTTTCGGCCATTTGGTCAGCAAATCCATCGGTAAATAAGTATAATCGATCATTAGGTTCAAGTGAAATATTATGGTTAACAAACGGAATTTCCAGCATATAACTTCCAATTATGCAATTGGTACCTTTTATTCTATTTACCTTATTATTACGAATATGGTATAAAGCTTGAAATGCACCTGAATATTGCATTTCGCCACTATCTTTGTTTATTAAACAGAGGGTTATATGCATACCATCCGATGAATTTTCGCGCTCTGAATGGCTGCATAAAGTGTCTTTAAACTTTTTACGAAGCAGTTCTAAGACTTCCGCTGCCGAACTTATTTTATTATGACTTATAACTTCACCCAATAAGCTCATTCCAAGCATGCTTAGCAAGGCTCCAGGAACTCCATGTCCGGTACAATCAGCAACGCAGAATAGTAAATAAGGTGTGTCGTTCAGTTTGAAATGGCGTATCCAATAAAAGTCACCACTTACAAAATCTTTTGGTTTGAACAGAATAAAACTATCTTCGAAATACTTCTTTAGAATTTCTTCATCGGGTAAAACTGCTTGTTGAATCTCACGAGCGTAATTTATGCTATCAGTAATGGTTTTTTTCTGTCTGGCAATTAGCGAATGTTGCGACATGGCAAAGTCGCGTTGAGTTTCTATCTCGGTTTTTTGCTCCTCAATTTCTTCGGTTCGCTCATTTACAAGGTTCTCAAGGTTTGCATTTACATATTGTAGATGTTCCGATAAATCCTCACTTCTTAAAAGAGAACGATTTAATTTTGAGTTAATAATTTGAGCCTGAGTAAGCATCATGCCAAATATACCAACATCAAGTAGGTTTACCGAGTTAATGATTAATAGATTGTGCAATATATCGTTTATTACGGTAGCTATAAAAAAGGCAAACCCAAAAACAAATAAGCCAGAATCTTCAATTTTTCGAATGCTACCAATAATACCCATTAATACACCATGTAGCGCAATTATTAGAGTAACGTACATGAATATATTAAAGTTGATGCTGGAAATATGTAGTGGAAAGAAAAGAGTAAGTAAGGCTGAAAAACTACTATATGCAACGGTGAAATATAAAAATGATTTATGGTATATTGATGGGAAAAGACTTCGGATATACAATGCAAAAAAGCACACCGTAAAATAATATGAAATACGCCAGGTTTTTAGCGTAATAAAAAAGTTTGGGTTAAAATTTGGTATTAAAGCACCCAAATAATAAAAACTCATAAAAATAATATAGCAGGCTATCATTATTGAAGCTAATCCAAAATAGAATGCAGTGCGATTTTTTCTACGGATTATGAAATAATTTATTTGATTGAAAATAATGAATAAAATGGTGCCAATTATTATGGCATACTTAATAATTCTAATAGCCGCCTGCTTAATTTGGTACTTTGGACTAACCAATGATATATTATTTGCAATACCACTTTTTTCACGATGGAAATTAGAGAAGTGGATAACAATATTATTTTCTTTTTGAGGATGAAAATACTTTGTTTGTAATACCAAACCGGGTTTTGTTAATTCAATACTATTGCCTGGAGAACCAATATTACCCACCATATTTCCGTTCACAAAAATAGCAGCAGCAGAGTATATGGTTAGGCTATTAATGGTTAAAAATACCGATTCGGGATTTAGTTTTAGTTTTAAAAAATAGGTTCCAAATTTATGTTTGCCTAACTCTTTTTTCTTTGTTGGTACTGATATTTTAAAAAAAGGTAATTCGTCGGCTGCCAATTCAATTTGAGAAGGATTAATAAGCGTGTCAGGAAAAAATATCCATTCACCATTTATAGACACAGAATTAAGCTCATTCAAATTGACGTTTCGCAAATCAATAAATCCTTCTTCAGCCTTTATGGTTTGCCCATTGGCAAATAATGCTATTGTAAAGGTCAGTAGTAAACTTGTAAAAGATATTTCTTTTTTAAAGAGCAAAGTACGGCTGTTTTGATTTGAGTTTAAAAATAGATTAAAAAATGGATATCCCAAAGTAAGCTTGTAAAGTTATGTCTGTATTTGGTACATAGTTATATAAATGTGCATGATATTAGGAGTTTTTATAATAAATATTAATGGATAAAAACATTGTTATAGTTTAGGGTAATTGTATATATTTACCAATTGTAAAAAATCGAGTTTAATATTGATTAACAATCTGATTATATGGGCAAAGAGCAAAAAGATGTAAACAAAGAAAAACTAAAAGCACTGCAGCTTACTTTAGATAAAATTGAGAAAAATTTTGGTAAAGGTGCCATAATGAAAATGGGAGACTATGTTGTTGAAGATATCCCCGCCATTAGTTCGGGCTCACTTGGTGTTGATATGGCCTTAGGTGTGGGCGGTTTTCCACGTGGCAGAGTTGTTGAGATTTATGGTCCCGAGTCCTCAGGAAAAACAACCTTAAGTATTCATGCTATTGCTGAGGCTCAGAAAGCGGGGGGTATTGCTGCCTTTATTGATGCAGAGCATGCATTTGATAGATTTTATGCTGAAAAACTTGGGGTTGATATTGAAAACTTATTGATTTCTCAGCCTGATAATGGAGAACAGGCTCTGGAAATTGCCGATCATTTAATACGCTCAGGAGCTATTGATATTGTGGTTATTGACTCCGTTGCAGCGCTTACCCCAAAAGCTGAAATTGAAGGGGAAATGGGAGATTCTAAAATGGGTTTGCAAGCTCGATTGATGTCTCAAGCGCTACGTAAACTAACTGCCAACATTAGTAAAACAGGTACTACATGTATTTTCATTAACCAGTTGCGTGAAAAAATTGGTGTCATGTTTGGTAATCCGGAAACGACTACAGGTGGTAACGCATTGAAATTTTATGCTTCGGTACGAGTTGATATTCGAAAAATAGGACAAATTAAAGATAGCGAAGAGGTTACAGGCAACCGTATTCGCGTGAAAATTGTGAAAAACAAAATGGCACCACCATTCCGTAAGGCTGAGTTTGATATTGTTTATGGAGAAGGAATTTCTAAAACAGGTGAAATTATCGATTTGGGCGTTGAACATGGCATAATTAAAAAAGCGGGTTCGTGGTTTAGTTATGGCGAAACACGTTTAGGACAAGGCCGTGAGGCTGTACGTCACCTTATTTCTGATAATCCTGAATTATTGACAGAATTAGAAGTTAAAATTCTTGAGGCTATTGCTACTGCAAAAGCTTAAAAAAATATGGTATTACTAGCCCGGATTATTCACGAATAATCCCTGTCTCCGACAGCGACTAAGATTTAGTAAAAACTTTTGAAAAAAGTTTAACTGCATTTAAGTCGGGACTATCCTGACCTTTATGCATATTTT
>JAQICC010000235.1 GCA_027858735.1 Salinivirgaceae bacterium | reverse complement strand
GGCTACTCAAAATGTGAAAACCAACAATTCCTAGGTCAGCCTGTCCCGTACCGGAGGTCGGGAGGGTTATACCTAAGTAAAGCGCCTCTTCACTTTGTTCGAATCGCTCAACTTAGGTCCAATAAAAAAGCGGTTCCCTTTTTAGATAATTAGACCTCACAAATTTGGGTATTTAATTCTTCATTATCAGTTAAAACAATTATAGATCAGATGTAAGAAATTTTAAAACTGAATTATAAACTATTATCTGCAATGAAAGGTATGGGTGACATTGCTATTGGAAAGGTAGTGGGTTCCAATATTTTTAACTTGGAATTTATAATCGTGATTACTTATTTGTAAAATTTAGCTATTTTTAGATAAAATTTAAAGCCTAGAACTATGAAATATTTATCAACAGTATTGCTCACAAAACCAACTAGTTGCATTGAAAATAAGCCTGGAGACGAAAACAAAAAAGTTATCTAAGCCATGTTGAAAATAGTGCTTTAATTGAGTAGTAATTGAGATTAGCATAAACTATAAATGGAATTAAATATATTAAAAGATATTGTAATAATTTTTGCCTTATCCACTTTGGTGAATTTGCTTTTTACAAAAATAAAAATCCCAACAGTTGTTGGGTATTTAATTACAGGTATTATTGCAGGTCCACATTTGCTTTCTTTAGTAAAAGGAAATCATGAAATAGAACTTATGGCTGAAATAGGGGTCGTAATATTACTTTTCACTATAGGACTGGAGTTTTCATTAAAACATCTTGTAAAAATTAGAAAAATTGTTTTTTTGGGTGGCTTTTTGCAAGTTTCAATCACAGCAGGTGTATTTTATTTTGTATCATATTTCTATGAAATTGGTTGGAAAGGCGGACTTTTTATTGGCTTTTTAGTAGCATTAAGTAGTTCCGCACTTGTATTAAAACTTCTGCAAGAAAGATCCGAACTAACATCTAATTATGGTAGAACGGTCTTAGGAATACTAATTTTTCAGGATTTAATGTTAGTTCCTTTGCTACTATTTGCAAATTTACTTGGTAACAATTCTGTGGACATTCCCACAGAAATATTAATACTTACACTCAAAGCCATTAGCATTATTAGCTTGGTTTATATTGGAAATAAATGGCTGATACCAAAATTACTGCATCTAATAGCAATGACAAAAAATCAAGAACTATTTATGATGAGTATTTTTCTGATATGTCTTGCCATTGCCTTGCTTACTTCTAAACTTGGTATGTCTCTTGCTTTTGGTGCATTTTTGGCGGGGTTAATGATTTCGGAATCAGAATATAGTCATAATGCTTTTGGAAATTTTATTCCTTTTAAAGATACATTTACCAGTTTCTTTTTTGTGTCTATTGGCATGTTACTCGATATATCATTTGTAATTGATAACTATTTGCTAGTTATAGCAAGTGTACTGCTTGTTATAGTAATAAAAACAATTATTGCAGGTGCTACCGGTTTTATATTAGGTCACACCTTTCGCGGAACAGTAATTGTTGGTCTTACCTTAAGCCAAGTTGGTGAATTTTCATTTATTTTGGCAAAAATTGGATTTAATAATTCCATCTTAACCGAATTCAACTATCAACTATTCCTTGCTATTGCTGTAATCACAATGTCGCTAACCCCATTTTTAATAAAGCTTTCTAAGCCGCTTGCAAATACTTTATTAAAACTACCACTCCCTAAAATATTAACTGATGGGCTATTTCCGTTAAAACAAATAGATATTCCAACATTATCCAAGCATTTAGTAATAATTGGTAAAGATTCAAGTGCCATAAAATTATCAGTAATGGCAAAACACAGTAATATACCCCATATTTCCATCATATTTGATCCTGTTATAGCAAGGGAACAGATGAATATCGGAGATACTGTTGTTTATGGTGATGCTGTTAATGAACCAATTTTAGCACAAGCCCATGTTGACACGGCTGAAATTATTATAATATCAGTTGGGGATATCATCCCGTCAATGGCAATTGTTGAAAAAGTTAGGCGTGTGAATAAAACAGGATATATTATAGCAAGGACCAAAACTATACGGTATGTAGAGCAATTGTATAAACTTGGTGTAAATCAAGTATTGCCTGAAAAACTTGAAATTGCGATTGACATGTTTAATAGAATTCTTATCAAAAAACATTTTTCACAAAGGGAGATTAACCGAAAGTTATCCTATATCCGCAATTTAAATTTGGGGGTATTCAGCAAAAAAGATTTAATTAACCAACCTTCAATTTTAGACGAATTTTCCAATATAAATATTTCAAACTTAAGAATTGAGAAGAATTCTCAAGCCGATGGAAAATCAATAATTGATATTAATCTGCGCGAAAAAACTGGGGTTACTCTATTAGCAATTAAAAGAGGGTCAGAAATTATTGAACACCCAATTCCCCTAACTATTTTGTACGCCAATGATATTGCATATATTATGGGAGATTATAAACAAGTTAAATTAACTTTTGATTTGTTTTTTAAAGAATTATAATGAGTTTTTCATTTTCAACATTAAGAATCTTTCATGAAATAACTGAATAAGCTAAAAAAATTGAAAAATCACTAAAGCATAAATAAAAAATCGCAAATACCTAAAAAGTGACCATAGCAAATAATACTTAAAGTTGTACCTAATTAAACCCGATGCCATACTAACCATAGAATGAGGAATAGGGGAAATAGCACCTATCACAACAAAAAGGCTACCCCATTTTTTTAGGTTGACAATATGCTTGGCTACTTTATTTTCAATATAGTTTCGGAGTGTTGGTATAAGAAACAGGCGTGTTCCAATAAAGTAAGCAATAACACCTCCTACGTACGACATGGTGGCCAAAATAAACAAAAAAGGCCAAGGAGTTACTGATTTTGAAGCCCATGCAATAAATACCTCGGGTGGAACTAACCCTAAAACTGTTTCAGAAAGAAGGAAAAACGAAAAGATAATTTGTGGAGAGTATGCTTCAACCAAATTATTAAGAAGTAAATTAATATCTAATACAAAATAGTTTAGCCCAAGTAATAATAACACAAAAATAAATATTACAACTCCTCCTTTGTATGCGGTGCCTTTAAGAAAAGTATAAAATCTGGTAATTTTGTAATAGCGATTCAATAATACCAATTGTTTAACGGATATTTGATTGTTTAGAAGGTTTTTATTTGGGGTCATTCCATATTTTATTTAAGAAATTTATAGTGATTTGATGAAAAGTTACAAGGAAAGTTTATTGCAGTAAACTATTGTAAAAAAAATATTTACAAAAGCAAACACGCCCAAGCCTGAACATATCTAATTTTGATTAAGAAACTGTTTAAGTTTTGTTTTATGATAATATTATGATGCATTTTTGAAGTGCATAGCAGTGTTACGGACTGAAAAAATAACGAAAATATTTCAAAAAAGGCGCATAATAGAACTTAAGCCTGCCTGACGGTAAGCAGGGATAAAATTTAAACAGTTTCTAAAAAAAAATAAAGGTTTTAACAAATCTTTGGAGGCTGCCAAATGGTGAAGTGAAATATGCTAAATGGGCTGGTCGGTTCAAAACACACTGGTTGTATTATAGTTTCAAAAAAACATGATAAATGCGTTTTAATTGTCATTTGCTCTTCTTCAAATATTTCACAATCTTCAGCAAGAATATCTGTTGTTAGGTTATTTTCTGTGGTATATTTAATTGCTGAAACAGAATCATTAATTTGATGAAAAAAACTAAAACTCAAAAGTATTCCCAGTAATAACACTACACCAAATGAACTGTTGTTTCGAGTTTTAATCATAGGGCAAAGATAATAAGAAACTTATGTTTTTTCTCAGAAATAATATTTAAATGTTATAGTTAAAATATAGTACATAGCGGCACCAAAATAGAGCCTGTCTATAAATTCCATTTTCGTCGTTACGCCTGCCAGCAAGCCCTAAATATGAATATGAACTGTAGGTATGAGTAAACACTTGCAAGAAATTATGAGCCTTAAAAACACGTCCAATATAAAGCTTATTCAATGGTTGGCTCATCAAAAACCGTTAATAGCCTATTAATTTACCTGGGCAATTTGATTTTATTAGTGCAATTGAAAACAATGTTTTGACATGGAAAAGGTATATTCCATTAAAGCGTAGTAAATTAGCTACTTATGTGTTTCTATCGGAAATTTTGTACTGTTTTTGACACTCGTTTTATGGTTCAAGTTTTTTATTAACCATATTCGATTGAATTTTAAGAAATCCATCATTGGGCAATAGTTTTAATCCTAAATTAAGCTCATTTGATGCTTCTTTTTATTTATTTTCAACAATTAAAGATTCAGAATATTTTGAAAATACTTTTGAAATCAGAGGATTGAATATTTTATCTATTTTTACAGTACCTGATTTTGTAAGCTCCTTTAGTTGTGTTTTAGCTGTTTCAATATCGTTGGTTCCCTGACTTAATTTATTTGATAATAATTCACAGACACCAATAAAATACAAAACGGTATAGTCCTCTTCCCTATTTAATTTACTATATTTTTTTGCTGCTGAAGCAGCTTTACTGTATTCTTCTTCATCGAAATTTGTTTTAACAAGCGTATATTGCATCTTTTTTAAATCATTTACAAATTCAATATTTTCAGAATACATCTCACCATCTTTGTCTTTTTTAATAAATTTGCCGGCGTATCTAATAGCTTGTTTAACCCCGTCCTTGTAATCCTCCTGAATCATGGGATCATCAGATTTTGATAATTCAAGAAAGCACATAGAAATATACAAATATGGCTCAGGATCTCTAGAAGTGTTCTTTTTGTAAGTTAAGTTGTCGGCTTTAAATAGGCAACTCTCATATTTTCCGGAGCTGAATAATTTGGCTAATTTTTTGTTGTAACCACCAACTACTTGAGCATTTGTAGTTGAAAATAGAAGTGTTAAAATAAATAAAGTAAGGTATACAATTCTCATTTTACAGGGTTTTTGAAATAAATTTGGACACTAAATTGCAAAAAAAATAAAAGTTATCAAACTCGATAACAAAAAAAGATGTTAAAATGGCTAATTCTGACGCCTAATTGCAAATTATTTCTTCGATATCATTCTATATAGTATTGTTGGCTAATATTTCTATACTGATTCGGTTCATCTTCAATAAAAAAGAATTTTCCACCCCAAGTATATTCCACTTTAATATACATTAAGGTCATACCATTATTAGTAATAGGGGTTTTTGTAATGGTTTTACCCACAATATCAACTTGATCAGTTTTACTAACTTTAGGTGAGGCATTTGTAACTGTTGTTGATACTACCTTTTTTTTGACAGGCTCAGGTTTTGGTTTAGCAACCATCGTTGGTTCTATAATCTCTTTCTCTTCTTTAACTGAAATTTGAGATTTTGGTAATACGGGTGTAACCTCTTCTTTTAAAGTCGTGTTATCTTCATATCAACTTCAAGATATATTTCAAATAATGTAAGGTTAAAATCAAAATCTTGAAATGGTATAAAATTAGGGGATGAAGTAACAGATTTTGGAACGAAAGTGTTAAATTCTACCTTTTTAGTTACATAATCTGGTTTTTCAAACCAGAATAGGTAGATATGGTTAAGTTCAAGAGCAAATTAAAATTTTCCATTGTCTTCAGGCTTAAAAAAGTCTATTTTCTTACCATCTTCAAATAGGGAAATGCTCGTATATAAATTGTTCCCCCATTCAATCTTTAGTTTTCCGTAACCAACCACATAATCATCTTGCCCATATAGCTTTATAATTGAACTCATGCACAAAAATATCACGATATATAGACTTCGATTCTTCAATGCTAATCTAATCAATTTAATTATTCAAATATTTTTCTTTGATATTGATCATATAGTAAAAATGTAAAATTTTAATTAATACCATTAGGTAAATGAACATAAAAATACCCAATAGGTTTAAATTATATTGGGTATTTATCTATTAAACAAAATAAATCCTTAATTATAAACTCTAGCTGCTTTTTGTTCCAACAGCATAAAATCGGCTAAAACCATTGCTGTCATTGCCTCTAGTATTGATGGCACACGTAGAGCTACACAAGCATCATGACGGCCATTTATTAGCAATTCATCAACCTTACCTTTTTCAAAATTCATGGTTTGCTGAGGCTTAGCGATACTTGATGTTGGTTTGGTAGCAATACGAAATACCAATTCATTTCCATTTGATATACCACCATTAATACCTCCGGCAAAGTTCGATTCTGTAGTACCTCTATCATCAATAATATTATCGTTATGTTCAAGTCCGGTCATTGCTGCTGATGCAAATCCACTACCAAATTCAATTCCTTTTGTAGCTGGAATAGCAAATACGGCATGACTTAGTACCGATTCAATAGAATCCCAGAATGGCTCTCCTAAACCAACAGGCAGGCCTTTTGCAGTGCATTCTACAATACCTCCAATTGAGTTATGATCTGCTATAGCCTTATCTAAAGCAACATCAATATCGGTCGACCCACCTACCGATATAACTTTTGATTCAACTTGAATACCTTTCAATATTTTTTTAGCCACAACACCTGCTGCTACAATGGCTACAGTTAAGCGAGCTGAAAAATGACCACCTCCTCTGTAATCATTAAAGCCTCCATATTTAATTCTTCCTGTATAGTCCGCATGTCCTGGGCGTGGCGAAGCCACAAGGTTGGCATAGTCGCCTGAACGGGTATTCATATTCTTGAAAAAGATCGTTAAAGGAGCTCCAGTAGTTTTACCATCAAAAACACCACTCATGAATTCAGGTAAATCAGCTTCAACACGTGGTGTTGTGCCTTTTGCACCAGCTCTACGACGTGAGATATCAGCTTCAAATTCTTTTTCTGTTAAGGGAATACCTGCAGGGCAACCATCAATAACTACTCCAGCACCAACGCCGTGTGATTCTCCTAATATCTGTACTTGAAAAATTCGTCCGAAACTATTCATGAGTTTGATCTTTAACTATTTTCTAATTTATTATCAATTTTTATCCTTTAAATTTTCCAATAATGATTAAGAAGCTTCTAAATGGATAAAAATAAAATTGTTTGATCTCCAAATAACTAATATTACTTTGTGAATATCTAGCTTATTACAACCTAAGTTGAGCGATTCGAACAAAGTGAAGAGGCGCTTTACTTAGGTATAACCCTCCCGACCTCCGGTACGGGACAGGCTGACCTAGGAATTGTTGGTTTTCACATTTTGAGTA
>JAQICC010000226.1 GCA_027858735.1 Salinivirgaceae bacterium | reverse complement strand
GTATAATCTTATCCGCACTTGAAAGTTTTTAATTTGCAAAGCCTTGAAAAACATGTCATGCAAAGCTTACCCTAATAAGCATTTTAAATCACCTTAGTAAAAAAACATTGTAGATGCATGAAAATTACATATTCTAATGAGAATATCAATCCAAATGACTGAATAATTTTTGCATCTTTTATTATCAAAAATCTCAAATATTAAAGCAAAGTACAATCAAAACAAATGTAAAAACCTTACATAATCGTTAAGGATAATGCAATTGCTATTCCCTACATTAAACATTATTAATTTTTTTATTTACTTTATTCATTTACTAATAAATTATATTTATATTTGTATTGTTATTATTTAAAATCACAAAAATGAAACTACCAAGTATCTGCCCAAGTTGTGAAACCAAACTAAATGTAAAAACTATGGTTTGCGAAAGTTGCGAAACTATAGTTGATGGAAATTACAAACTTCCATTATTAGCATCATTAAATGATGATGCCCAAAAATTTATTATTGAATTTGTTAAAAGCAGTGGCAGTTTAAAAACCATGGCAAATAGCATGAATTTAAGCTACCCCTCAGTTCGCAATAGATTAGACGATATTATAAAAACCCTTAAAGACTACTAAAATGAAAAGCAAATTATTACTAAATCCGTTTGAAAAAATTGCCGGAATACAATCGCTAATTTTTGGCATAATGGCAATGCTTACAGCCGGAATTATAGGTTATTTTTCAAACACTCACTTTGATGGAGTACTAAATGTTCATTCAGGGTATGTAGCCCCACTTGTGCTTCATATCATTGAACCCTTTACTGATTGGCTTTTTATTAGCCTGTGGTTTTTAATTTTTGGAATTATTTTCAGCAGCTCGAAAGTTAGAGCAATCGATATTTTTGGAACCCAAGCATTTGCATTTATTCCTCTTGTTCCTGCCAGCTTTACAGGATTTTTTAAAGTTATTTCTAATCTATCAGCCAAGCTAACAGGCGTAAATCCTGAAAATTTAAATATTGAAATGTTGCCCATTTCAGAACTTATTGCAGTAATAATAATTGGTATGTTTGCAATGGCACTTGTTATATGGAGTGCTATTTGGATGTATAATGGTTTTAAAATATCAAGCAATCTACCACATAAAAAAGTAATTCCCATTTATGTTTCAGGTATAATTTTAGGTATGATAATACCCAAGTATTTATTTTCATTAATGTTATAATGGCTAATCAACACTTAAGTTTATGAAAACAAAACTTGACAAAACAATACTAGATTCCATGAGTAAAGACTCAGGTAACTGGAGACGGATTTTCTATTTCAATGGAAAAGATCCTCGGATAATTGTTCCAAAACTCTATCCGATGCTAGGATGGACGTTAAATTTTGGAAATATATATTCCTATTTAGCCTTTATAGCATTATGTCTTGTAATAATGTCCACTAGATATTTTTTATAAATGTATGTGTTATATTAAGACTCAATTTTCATATTATTATTTGGAGTGCGACTTGAAGTTGCGCCCCAAATACAAAACTTTAACCGACATCGTTTTGTAGCACAACACTATTGGCATTTCATGCATATATAAGTGCATCATTGCAAATACTTCCACCGCAATGTGGCCATTTTAAATCTATCAAAAAGCTGAAAGTCTTTAATTCATGAGCTTGGGGCATCACCCCAAGTGAATTATATGCCAAAGTAAATCGTCGCAAGCAGAAAGTATAATTAAAAATGAGATGATTACATGCGACGAAATCGTAGTGTTTTAGATATATCAACGCAATATTAAACTAAAGCCTTTAACCATTAAGCCAATATATTCAAACCTTGACTTTTTAGACACTTCATCAATTACGAATCTCTACTTTGTGAGTTTACACACAATTATACGCTATGGAATATTGTCAAGCTTTGTCTCTAAATCAAAAAATCTATATCTTTAACCCATGAACGTTATAACAACATTTTTTTTCTTAATTCTGGTATTTTTTATTAGCATAATGCCTTACAATATTTTATACGGCTTCTCAAATTTTATGAGATTCATCATGCGCAATATTGTAAAATATAGAGTTAAGGTAATTCATTTAAACCTAAAAAAAGCATTTCCCGAAAAAAGTGATCATGAAATTAAAACATTAGAAAAAAAAGCTTACAAAAATCTTATCGATTATATTGTTGAAGGCATTAAGGCCTTTACTATGAGTAGAAAAACAATAATAAAACGACACAAACTTTTAAATCCTGAATTACTTGATGTCTTTTACAAGAACAAGCAAAGTGTTATTGGAGTAACGGCACATTACAACAATTGGGAATGGGGAAGTTTATCGGCAAGTTTACAAACGCCCTATGATGTTGCCGCATTTTATAAACCACTAAGCAATAAACATATTGACCAAATTCTAAGAAAAAGTCGCTCCCGTTTCGGTACTAAATTAGTATCCATATTTGAAACATCGAAGATATTTGAAACATACAGGAACCTGCCATTTATTTATTTAATGGCTGCCGATCAAAGTCCGTCAAAACGTGAAGTTGACAAAGCGTATTGGATAGATTTTTTAGGTATAAAAACCGCCTTTTTACATGGACTTGAAAAACATGCAATGAACAACAATTATGCTGTTTTATATGTTGATATAAGAAGAATTAAACGAGGATTTTATGAATTAGAACTTTCTGTTCTTTCTGAAAACCCTAAAGAATTAAAGAATGGTGAATTAACAAAAAGATATGCCAATAAATTGGAATCGATAATAAAAAAAGAACCGGAAAACTGGTTATGGTCACATAAAAGATGGAAACATGCTTCGACTTCAATCAGTTTAGATACCTAGGCTTTACTCAGAATAGTTTAAGCTTAATAGTAAAAGTGAAAGACATACAAAACAAAAACTTGCAATATAAAATGAAAGAATCGCATTTAGCACATATAATAAACAATAGAGTAAAGAAATACGGAGACAAAGAGGTATTTCGATTTAAAAAGGATGACAATTATGAATCAATTACTTGGAATCAATTTAAATACAAACTGGATTGTGTAGCAGAATTTCTTATTTCAGAAGGCATTGAAACTGCTGATAATATAGGTATTTACAGCCCAAACTGTCCGGAATGGACCATTTGCGATATTGCCATTCTATCAGCAAGAGCTGTTGTAGTGCCTATTTATGCCACATCAACTTACAACCAACTGGAATACATTAGCAAGGAAACAAAGATGAAAATAATTTTTGTGGGAGATGAAATTCAGCTTATAAATGCTATTGATGCTCTAAACAAAATTGATACTCTAAAAAAAATTATAACCTTCAATTGCGAAGAATCAGATGACGAAAGGGTAATATGCATTGAGCAAATTTTCAAGATAGAATTTGATGAGAATGTAAACAGCGCATTGAACAAAAAGCTCTCTGAAGCCCATATTGATGATTTAGCTACCATTATTTACACCTCTGGTACTACCGGCGAACCAAAGGGAGTAATGCTAAATCATAGTAATTTTATAAAATCATTAGAGATTCACGATATTAGATTAAAGCTTGGTGAGGATGACGTTTCTATGGCATTTCTTCCGCTAAGTCATATATTTGAACGTGCGTGGACTTATTTTGTATTGCATTCAGGGGCTGTAAATGTCTATAACATATCTCCAAGAGCTATTATTGATGAAATGCTTATAGTTAGACCCACTGTTATGTGTGCTGTACCTCGATTATACGAAAAAACTTATGAGATAATTATGCAAACTGCCCAAACCTGGAGTAAACCTCAAAAAGCAATTTTTGATTGGGCGCTATCGGTTGGTTTAAAATATATTGAATATGAAAAAGATCAACTTACCCCACCTAAAAATATTGAATTAAAAAGAAAACTAGCAAATGCTTTGGTAATGAAAAAGCTTAGAAAAGTATTTGGTGGAAATATTAAATATATGCCTTGTGCGGGTGCGGCAATGGATACCCATATTTTAAAGTTTTTTCATGCCATGGGATTAAAAATTAACTATGGTTATGGTGCAACAGAAACTACTGCAACAGTGTCGTGCATGAGGACAGATAAATATGATTTTGTGAATACCGGTAGTATAATGCCTGAAGTAGAGGTTAAAATAAACGAAACTGATGGAATGATACTTGTTAAAGGTGAAACTGTTTTTAAAGGATACTATAAAAAACCTGAAGAAACGGCTAAAACCCTTATCGATGGTTGGTATTATTCTGGCGATCAAGGATCAATTTCAGAAGAAGGTACTTTATTAATGACGGAGCGAATAAAAGATATTATTAAAACCTCGACTGGTAAATATATATCGCCTCAGAAAATAGAACTAATTCTTTCGCAAAGCGATTTAATTGAACAATTATGTGTAATTGGTGATAACCGAAAATACCTAACTGCACTTATAGTGCCTGCTTATGATAGAATACGAAAACTTTATCATATTAATGGTGATGACGCAAATGATAATAAAAAGCTAATTCAAAATCCGAGGGTTATTGAAATGATGCAAAAATCACTTAATGAACATCAAAATATCTTACCCCCGTTTGAAAAAATTGTAAAGTTCAAGCTTTTACCTGAAGCCTTCACAATTGATAACAATTTAATGACTAACTCACTAAAAGTTAGACGCAAACAAGTGAATACTGAATATCATAAACTAATAGCTGAAATGTATTAACCTTAATTCGATATTTTATATAGAATTAAGGTTAATGTTTAATGGGTTATTAAATTGATTTATCGGGGTACTCTTTCTGCATTCGTTCAAAATAAGATATAAAACCCTGAGTACCTTCTGCCACATTGGGGTTATGTTGTATGTACTGCCCACCAATATATAACTCAATTACTTTTTTAGAATTACCCTCGTAGGCTATTTTGTAAAATGCGATTGCGTTTTGCTTGTTCTCTTCTAAATTCATAATTGCTATTTTTTATGCTAACAACTTTAGGAGTTTTAAAGTTCAATCCACCAATATCATAAGCATGCTAAGTATTATCAGTACTTAGGTTTTGTTTACACAAATATTGGCAAACATATAAAGAGGGCGAGCAACCATTTCATCAAGGATTTCGTTATATTTGTATAAAAGAATTAAGAATGAAAGGATTTATAAATATCGAATATCCAGAATCTTTAGCAAATACACTAAGACTTAGTGGCAAAGATTTTGAATCGGAGATGAAAACAAGTTCTTTAGTAAAACTATTTGAACTAGGTAAAGTGTCTTCAGGCGTAGCAGCAAAAGTTTTAGGATTATCAAGAATTGAATTTTTAGAATTACTTGCTAATTATAAAGTTACTGTATTGGGTCAATATGATCTTGATGATTTACATGAAGATATAGCCAATGCCTAAAGTCGTTTCCAATACAACACCTTAAATATCCTCTGTTAAAATTAGACAAGTTAGAATTATTCCATCGATTATATTCGGAGATTAGTATCCCATTAGCAGTATACAAAGAGATTGAAGCTGGAAAAAGTAAGGGGTATTACAAGGATTTAAAGAACGTAGATTGGATTAACATCATTGAAATTCAGGACAAACAAGCTGTTAAGTACTTTCTTGACCTTGATGCTGGTGAAGCTGAAGCCATCGTGTTGGCGACTGAATTGGCAGCTGATTTAATAATTCTATATATAGACACAAACCAACGGGCAACAATCCTTTAAACATATCGGCAAGCTGTGTATATACCCTTTTTAAGAATTTTCACAATTATTTTCTTTCTCGTATGAAACTGAGATACTACAATAATCAATATAACGATGATTTTCAAAACAGTTTTTATTTACGTTCTCATTCCTTTAGGTTGATATAATGGCTCTTTATTGAAGTATTTCCAAAAATTCTCGAGGAACTGATAGGAATTCCTGATAACAAGAGCTGCTTGGACAATCTTCATTTAGTTCTGTATGTTCCGCAATTCTTATCGTGATAGTTTCTTCCCCCTTATCTATTCCTTTATAAACTTCTCCAACATTAAAGGTTCGCTCTGTTATCCCAACAACACCGCCAACTGTTACGGTAGCTGTATATTCAGCAACAAATTCAAAATCTTTGTCAACTAAAATATTCTCATCATCATTTTTATTGCATGAGATAAAAGTAGCAAACACTATTAGTAAACTGACATAAATTAAATTCCTCATAATATATTATAATTAAATGGTTTTCTATCCTGATGTAAAATTTGTACTAATAGTTGCTTCAAAATTAAACACACGTTGGTGGTAAGTTTAGTTGCCGACTACGGGCAATTCAATTTTCAAACTACTACAATTTTGATGCGAGCTAAAAACGCTGAATTTACCACTGCAACGGCAATTAAATTTACAACGTGTTGAACTAAATCCCTACGGGATAGCTTTTTTAAAAATATCGAGCATTATAACCTAATTAAATGCATTTTATTTATATTTGGGAAACAAAAATAAAACAACATGCTGATTTCGTAC
>JAQICC010000202.1 GCA_027858735.1 Salinivirgaceae bacterium | reverse complement strand
TTTCAATCGAAAAGTCCGTCCTTTATACTTGTATTCAAACATAGCCACTGAAGCCATTTTTGAAAAGTGACATTTCATATCAACAGGTGTACCTGGTATTACAGTTGCAATTGAACGTGCACCACTTTTACCAGCTACTTCAACCGATTCTACAACAAATTCGTCTCCATTTGCATCTAAGGCACGGGTATCTAAAGCATAATCATTCAATTCATAATCGGCACTAGTTCTGTTCTGTAACTCAAAATTCAAAATAGTTTTATCGCCCATATGCTTACCTCCTACAAATACAAGAAATACATCCGTATCAATTTCCGTTTCGTTTCCGGCAGAAGGAGTTGCAGCAGCACTAGATGAGCCACCACCCGATGGAGCGGCTGCAGGTTCTTCAGCCGGAGGTTCAATTTCCGACATCATTTCCATGCACATATCGTAACACTCCTTGCTTACTGGTGGAACCGATTTCAATACCTTGATTGCCTCACCGTTATTACCTTGTTTATGCAAAGCCTTTGCTTTTGAGATAATAAAATCGCATTGAGAATTATAAAACTCAAGAATTTTTGCTTTACCTCTGTCAACCATAGCTTTAAACTGACCACTGGTTGTTCTTATATTTTTTATTCCTGCTATATAAGCCTTAGTTTCATTGGTACCAACACCTTTTGCTTCGTATGACGTTTCACTAAAAATTGCGCCATTAGCATCTTTTATATAAAAGTTTATTGACATGTTCAGGGCATGCATAGGAGGTGCGGTAGCTGTTAATTCTTTCGATATAATATCAATTGAAGCATCCATTACAAAGAATGGATTATCACCATCGCCCGACATTCCATTCTTTGCACAAATCTGCTTCATTTTATTTAAAAGAAGATTTTTTGCACCTGAAGGTATCTTTTGATCTGACACTTGAGGAGTAATAGAAATCCGAGCCGCATCATCGGCTTTTCCTTCATTATTTTGAGCCATTATTCCAGTTGAAACAAACAAACTGAAGATCAAAGCTATTAACGTTAAATTTTTCATAATATTGGGGTTTAAATATATAGCCATCAAACTTTAATGATGGCTATTATACATATATGGTTGCTTATTTTTCTCCAACTATTAACCAAGCTTCGCCTAAACCACGCATATAAACTTTACAATCAATCATAAAAGGTTCATGGCGAAGAAATTTCTTCAAATTATTAACAAATCTACGTGTATCCATTGCACGCATTTGTCCTTTACGTTCGTACATCATAGGAATACGAACTTGTTCGAAACGCATTTGGTTTTCAGTTCCATCAGAAAGACTAAAACGTCCTTCTACTGTGTTTGATGCCATCCAGTCCTCTATATGAATACTTAACATATCATACTCCCCTTCGAAATCGTAATCTTTTTCTAAATCTTCTCCCCAACCATCAAATACTTTAATCATAATTTTAACCTCACGACCATTGGCAAACATATCTTCAAAATGGGTCATTAATCGTCCATTAAATTCATCCATGTAGCTTAAAACAGCCTCTTCCAATAAAATCTCAGGTGTTGCTGCAGAGCTTGGGTTACCTGAACCCGATGCACTTGCAACATTTTTGCTGGTATAAGCATCTAAGCCATTCAAGGTAAACACAATGTATTTTTTAGGTCCTTGTTGTTTTATTTGAAAATCAAGATCCATAATAATATCAGCTTTAGCAACTCTTTTCAAAGCATCGATAGGAGATTCTGAAATACCAGATCCCTCTTTACTTGTCATCATACTGGCTTCAGCAGCTTCAGCAGTCAAATTTTTCATTTCCTGCTCAAGATCTTTTAAAGGGAACCCCCGATCAGCCATCATTCCACTCAATTTTGAAATAACCAATCTTAAATCTGCATCTGTCTGTAAGGCTTTTTTATAATCGGGTAATACAACCTCAGTACCTTGGTTATCGAAAGTCAATTTGTAATCTTTACTTATACACAACCTATCACTTGGTACTACCATAATAGTAGGTTTTTTTGCTTGACCAAAACTTGAAAGTGCAAAAGCACATATTATTGTAAATGATAAAATTTTTTTCATAGTATTATACTTTTTTTTTGTTCTATAGATAGATTTATTAAAAACCAGAATTCAAACTACGAGCTATTCCCTGTTCTTCCAGGTATTTACGCAATTCATCGAAAGCAATTGAAACAGTTATACCCACTTTATAGGTTTTTCTATTCACTTTCAATCTATCGGCACCCGATGGAGGAGCATCAGTACTTAAATTAACATATTGTAAATACTTGCCACCTGGAGCAAAGAACGTTTCGAAAAATGCGGCATTCTTTTCAGGAGAGCCGCTATCGGTTACTATTGCTGGAGTTTTTGCTGCACGACCATTGCTTGCTGGAGGAAACCCACGAAATATTGCACAAGCTATTCCCAATTCTTTAGCATTGCGAATAGCATCTTCAGGCTTTTTCCCGTATCCCCAAACCTTAACCAATTTTGTTCCATCAACTCCAACAGCTACAGTTGCAACTTCGTAATTATACGAACTGTTGTATTCCATTTTTCGTACTTTATTTTTGCTTTGTGCATTTGATATGGTGCTGGATATTAAAAACATAACCATCACCAAAGTGAAAACTTGTGTTAATTTTTTCATAAGCATTTTGTTTAAATTAAATAAATTAATAAATTATTAATAAATACATCTTCCACCATTTTATTGATGTTTTGGCTCAAATAATTATATGCAATTTAATAAATCTCAGATTAAAACTCTAATCTTATGCCTAAATCTATTGACATTCCACTTCTATTTTTAAAAATATCATTGTACTTTGATCCATCTAACTCTTCTCGATCCTTATTATATGCGGCGCCTATAATTGAATACATGTTAAAGGTTCCCATAATTTGAAGGTTATGAAGAATATTTATAGTAGCATAAGCTCCCCAATGCACAATATCGGTTCCTATATTTTGATCATCATCTTCATCATAAGTATCACCAATCCAGTCTTTATTTGTGGCAGTTTCCATTGAATAGCCTAAAAAAGGAGCGATAGAAAAATTATTTGCGATATACCACCCTTTTGAAAAACCAACATTTAAACGGGTAAATTCCATATCATAGGTTCCGTTACCAAAAGTATCTGAGAAGGTATATTCTTTTGTTTGCATAGCCGCTGAAAGGTACAATTTGAATTGGGTTGCACCTAAATCCATGCCCATAGACCACGCTGAAACAACACTCAAATTTGCTTCAATTTTTAAATAACTACCACCCATTTCTCCCAAAAGATTTGACCCGGCCGATACTCCAATTCCATAATCATTCTTTTGTTGAATTAGTTGCCCCTCCATTAAACCAAAACCAGAAGTTTGATAAAACTGTGTATATAATTGCGAATTACCGCTAGCTACCTGTCGATTATCAACCACTGATTTTGCACGAATTACTCCCTTTCGAATAGCCTTTAGCTCTCCACTTCTTTTTTGTTTAAATTCATATACAAAATAGCGTTGATCTGTTTTAACACCCTCTTTTTTTCCAATTTTAGATTTCAATGGCTTTGTTCCATACAAAGGCGTCTTAACCTGAAATTCATCAACCTTTCTTTCAATTCCAAAAAAAACAGTTTCCATACCAGTATTAATCATTTTACTATATAGCTCGACTTTGGTTAATTGTTTTGCTGGTGCCAAAATTTCACCTTCATTATATTGTGAACCATCGGCATCTCCATCAACATCTATAATAAAAGTAAGTGGAAACTTAACCTGTTGAAATTTTTCTCTCTTTATTGCAATGGTAGCTTCATCGTCGTCGTCATATATCCATAAATCATTATAAATTAAATTCATTATAGAATCAGAAAAATTTAGTTGATACAAATACCCCTTTATCTTACCTACCCAACCATTCTTTCGGCGTTTTGCTGGATTGTATTCAGTATTGAACTTTTCTGATAAGACCTTATTTAATTCATCTTTCCGTTTGTAGCGTTCTTCCATTGTTTCAATATCAGAAATATTTAATGCCAAAATATAGCTGCTGTTAATAAGCTGTTCACCTGCATCTTTTAATTTAGCAAGGCCAATTTTACTTCCTGATGCCCGAAGTACGTCGTCATCAGTAGCATTATACATACCTCGCTTATGTACCACTGACATATTAAGCCTCCCCGTTTCTTGATCGCGGGCAAACCATTTGGCAATAATTTCGTTTGGTACTGATTTATTAATTAAGGCTTGTTTTATTGCCAATTCATTATCTCTGGTTGCAATATAGCGGGTATTAAGCAAATTGTTGTCGTATTTATCCGGAATAACAATACCATTTGCTCCTTGCTTTAAGTCACCCATATACTTATTGCCGTTATCGATCAGAATGGTGGTAATTGCATTCCGATTATAACTTGTACTTATGTTGCCTGATTTGGAGGTTTCATTCTGAACATTTTGTCCCTTCGATAATGGTAGAAAAAATACGATTATGAAGATTGTAATTGCATATACTTTCATTTAAAGTCATTTAGTGGTGAACAATGCCAAATATACAAATATGTTTGTGTTGTTCTAAAATAACCTGCTCCTTTATATTTCCTTCTTTGAAATATCTCCAAACCCCTATCCATCTATAGCATTTACAGATATTTATCCCTATTCAAAATAAGCCAATTAATATTAATTCATGTTTTTTAATGTCCTATATCAGTTTTTTTATAGTTTATTATCAGTTTTTTATATATCATAAATCATTTAATTTTTTTTGAAGTATGTGCAAACTGAAGGTATATTTGCATTAATAAAAAAAGGTTATAGTTCTTTGAAATGCTTGTTGTGGGTCACTTCTTTATAC
>JAQICC010000196.1 GCA_027858735.1 Salinivirgaceae bacterium | reverse complement strand
CTGTGTGGAAGAATTAGCTTTGTAGCATGATAAGAATAGTAGATTTTTTCAATTTGATTCTAGATTTTGGTGATGAATGGGTTGTTGACTCAGTTGAAACTGACCACAAAGGTAAGGAGAAACAATTAGGTATGATCAAGTGGAAAGGTAAAAGCACAAGTGAGGAATATCAATCCACATTTTTAAGCTTACTTGATCTTCAGAAAAAAGAAACCATTACACGGTATATTTCCGATATTAGAGATCAGGGAGTTATTAGTCCGAGCGATAGAAAATGGTTTGAAACCGTTGCCCTTCCTTTAGCAATAAGTCAAGGATTAAAAGCTGCTGCTGTTATTCTCGACGGCAATGTTTTTAAAAAGTATTACGTAAATGTTGTACTTGCCAGTACAAATAAATTCGGCCTACCTTTTAAAATGTTTAGCACACTTGAAGAAGCTATTGTCTGGCTAATGGCAAGAGGCTAAAACCGCACAATGTTATTGTATTTAGCTTGCTTTAAGAATCTGTCTCGCAATATTTTAAGCAAGTAAATAAATGCTACTATGGCTAATGTAATCATGATTTTAAGGATTAAGTTTTAATTAAGGTTAATTCCATATTCAAACGCTTTGTTAAGCCATTTATTGCGTTTTTCTTCAGTTGAGGTTTTTACAATTCTAAAGTTTGTGGTTTTTGTTGTTTTGATGCCCACGAAACTTAGAATACTGCGCTTCATAGAATTATGTCCAGGGCTTTTTAGGAAAAACTTATAGAAAAAACCTGGAGAATCCATGGTTACTATGATATGAGCTGTTTTACCTTTCAGCAGCTTACCCCATCTAATAGAGTTATCATATTTTTCAAATGCAAATCCGGGTAAAAATAATCTGTCAATAAAACCTTTCAGCAATGCAGGATAGGTGCCCCACCAATTTGGATAAACCCATACCAAATGATCTGCTTTTTGAATTTTATCCCATGTTTCTAATAGATCGGGTTCAAGTTCTGTACGTTTTTCATATCCATATCTTAAAATGGGATCAAATTCTAAATCGCTTAAATTTACAATAGCACAATTGGCCTCCGATTGCCGAGCACCTTCGTAATATTTATTTGCCAGTGATGTACAAAAACTCTCCTTATTAGGATGCCCGTTAATGATCAATGTATTCTTCATCGTAATTTATTTTTATGTTAAAAACAGAACAATAATAGTAATTGCTGAAATCATAGGCATCTATAAATCGATGAGTTAATATCTGATGTCGGTAAAGAGTATTATTGGTTCTGGCAAATAGTTGTTCAAAAATGCGGTAATTTGTAATTATGGATTAACTTTGTGGCTGAAATAAATGATAATTTAGACCTCTAATAAGCCTTGATTGTCAAAAATTAAACAAAGCATGAAGTTATATATTGGCAACCTTGACGAAAAAATACAGTCTCATCATTTAAAGGAAGCATTTCAGGAATACGGAGCTGTTAAAACAGCTATTATTGTAAACGATAAGAAAACCGGTGTATCTCGTGGTTTTGGTTTTATTGAAATGCCAAACGATGATGAAGCTCAAAAAGTAATTGATTCTGTTAATGGTGGAACCTGGGAAGGTAAAGTTATTACAATTAGAAAGGCATATTAAGTATACTCCTTCCAAATCAATCAACCCCCTCTTGTCTAGATTTTCTCTTTATCTAAATTAAATTTTCATAAAGCAATTTTTGGATTTATATTCGTACAAACGATATAATTTTTAAAGACCATTATGGTATTTCTAGCAGCTGCAGTAAATCAATCAGTTATAAACCTTGTAATAGTTGGGTTTGTGATTATGCTCTTGGGTTTTTTGCTAAAAAAGATTAAACAGCCCCTTATAATCGCTTATATTCTGGCAGGTGTACTGGTAGGTCCTTCCGGTTTTGGTTTAATAAATGATCTTGATTTAATTGAGATTTTGGGAGAATTGGGCTTAATTCTTCTACTTTTCTTTATTGGTATGGAAATATCTTTACCCAACTTAGTGAAAATGTGGAAAACCGCCTTGTTTGGTGTGCTGTTTCAGGTAATGGCAAGCATTTTTATAGTTTGGATAATTGGATATTTTTTTAGCTGGGGTATTACCCGAATAATTGTACTTGGTTTTATTCTATCGCTTAGTAGTTCGGCGGTTATAATAAAACTGCTTAAAGAAAAAAACGAATTAAATTCAACCATTGGTCAAAACGTTTTAAGCATTTTGCTAATGCAAGACATGGTAATTGTGCCCATGCTTTTAATTACAGAGTTTTTAGGTGGCGAAAAACCAACAATGGGTACGTTAGCATTACAAATAGTAGGTGCTATTGCAATAGTAGCTCTGTTTATATATATAGTAAAGAAAAAATCAATACGGTTTCCTTTTGCGAATAGAATTAAAAATGATCATGAAGCACAGGTGTTTGTTGCAATCTTATTTTGCTTTGGCTTTGCAATATTAACAGGTTTCTTAGGTCTTTCAGCAGCTTTAGGTGCTTTTTTTGCAGGTATACTGGTTCATGCTACCGATTCAATAGAATGGATCCATGATAGCCTTCGTTCCTTCCAAATCATTTTTGTTTCCATGTTTTTTGTTTCCATTGGCATGTTAATTGATTTAAATTTCTTGATGCAAAACTATATTGTTGTTCTTCTATTGCTTATTTCAGTTTATATAACAAACCATTTTATTAATACTTTAATATTGCATTTCTTTTGTCGCGATTGGCGCAATAGTTTTTATGGAGGAGCCATGCTTGCGCAAGTTGGAGAATTAGGTTTTATTATTTTGGCCAGTGCATATTATTATGGATCAATTACTTCCTATACATATCAATTAGTTATTTTAACCATTTCATTAACCTTATTAATTAGTCCGTTCTGGATACAATTAGCAAAATGGTTATCCTTTCGAAAGCATCCTTTCGTTTGCCCTAAAAAGGAATAGAAACAATTATGCTTTAATTTTTCAAAAAATTAAACAAAATTTAAAGTTTTTATTGGTCTCATTAGTAGTTAAAACTATGTACTTTAGTGCATCTCGCTTTAGCTTCTACCTAAGTTGAGCGATTCGAACAAAGTGAAGAGGCGCTTTATTTGGGTGTTAAATCATCACGACACTCAACTGACTTAATGTTTTCCTTTGCTTTGATGATGCATAACAGGCCATATTTGTTTTCCTTTCTTGCTTTACGATAATAATGCTTCTCTACATATTTATGTTAGCTACCATTAGTTCCTTTTGTCCACCATACAATGTCTATACTAAAATGAATTGATATTTTCTTTATAATCACTCAGTTGGTCTCGCAAAACACCTAAAACACCTTGACTTAAATTCTTGAAATTTAGATTTCGAAGAAAATTTACACCACTTCCTAATTGAAATAGCGACAATATGTAGCCCCGAACAATGATCCTATCAAAACAGGTATAAGTAAATAAAATGTGGTCTTGGAATTGTTTTGTAAAATTGTTAGGCTTCATTTTTTAACGCAAAGTTACCAACTTTTACGAAATAGCGGATTGGAACTTTAGTTCGCTAAGTAATATCAAAGTAAAACAGAAAGTATCAGGACAATTAAGATCAACCAATGGTGCGTTTAGGTTTGCTGTTCTTCGCTCCATTACAGATACAGTACTCAAAAATGATCTGAAGGTTTTAAACTCCTTGAAAATTATTGCTAATTTACGCACTGATCTGTAACTTTATTTTTAATACTTTCAGTAATACTATGATATTAATGAAAGTAATTTATCTTCGTCAATAGGTTTTGAAATAAAATCATTACAACCTGCATTCAGAGCAGAAGTCTTGGCATCCTCCATAACATGAGCTGATATTGCAAATATTAACAAGTCTTTTTTTGATTCTCGTATTTTCAGAGTAGCTTCTAATCCATCCATTATGGGCATTTTAAGATCCATTAAAACAAAATCTATATTAGTATTAGTATTGCAAATTTCTACTGCTTTCTGCCCATTTTCTGCACGCAACACTTTAATTCCCATGCGTTTTAATATCAATTTGGTTAAGTAAAAGTTCCCATCATCATCTTCAGCAACCAAAGCCAGTTTAGCTTTTGGGTTCAACAGAACAGGTTTATCTTTTATTATAGAAGGGGATTTAATGGATTTTTGATAGGGAAAAGAAAAATAAAATATAGAGCCTTTTTCAATTTCTGATTCAATCCATATTTTCCCGTCCATTTTTTCAATTAATTGTTTTACAATTGACAATCCAAGACCCACACCTCGAAGAGTATCATATTTACCTTTCACTTTATAGAAACGACTAAAAACAGTTGTAATTTCATTTTCTGAAATTCCTATTCCTGAATCTTTTACATAGAATTGAATATTATTGTCAATTATCGAAAAGCCAAATTCAACGGAACCTTCCTCTGTATATTTTATCGCATTTGATATTAAATTGTTTAATACCTGAATTAACCTAAACTTGTCGGTGCTTATTATAATATCATCTTTATACTTATGATAATGTAGGTCAAGTTGATTTTTTTTTGAATCATCTAATATTTGTTTCTGTGAATTATAAATGTCGGTTAAGAGAATGTGAAGATTTACCGACTCAATAGAAAAATTAATTATTCCAGCTTCAATTTTTGAAATATCAATAATATCATCAATAATTTTAATTAGCATATTAGAGTTGTATTCAATAAAATATTTCATTTTGCTAACCTCTTCATTATCATCTATTTTCTCAATAATTAATTTTGAGAATCCTGTAATTGAATTCAATGGTGTGCGAATTTCGTGGCTCATATTAGCTAAAAATGCAGATTTTAAACGATCACTTTCTTCGGCTTTTTCTTTGGCTAATTGCAATTCAATATTTTTTAGATTAAGGATATTTTCAGATTGCTTACGTTCAGTAATGTCTTTTACAATATGTGTAAAACCTTTTACTTCATTTTTTTCATCAAAAATCGGCCAAGCTGTAAGTTCATAAATTTTTTCATTTTGTTCAAATTCACTAACAACGATTCTTTTTTCATTTAAGGAAATGTCGCATGGACAATTTTTTATTGGACAATCAGTATTATGTACCAAATGATAACATTTTCTTCCAATAATTTCATTCCTTGGCAAATTTAGTGTTTCCAAACCAGCCTTATTAATATTGATTATTTCATGTTTTGAATCAATTAGTAGGACAATGTCTGAAATAGCGTCGAAAGTTGTTTGCCAATTATTTGTTATTTTTTTGAGTTTTTCTTCTATTTGTTTACGTTCGGTAATATCAACAGCAATACTAATCACTGCTCTTTTCCCATTTGCAAGTGTCCCGATAGGGCTTGTACTAAATTCACATTGAATTTTCTTTCCATTCTTAGTATTAATCTCCAATTCACCGTCTTTTTGAGTAGTTTTGAGATCGTACAATTTGCCAATTAATTCTTGAGAGGGGATAGATTCTTTTCCATAAGCTTTTTCTGACCAGACCTGAATAGTTGGTATTTCTCCAATTTTATAGCCTGTTACTTCTGTCCATGCATTAGAAAGTTGAATAACTTCGCCTTCAGCATGTATCATAATTGGATATGGTGCATATGTAATAGCATTTCGAAATCTTTCCTCACTTTCTTTTAACGTTTTATTTAATTCTATTTGTTCAATTCTCTGCTGAGTCATTTCACTAATTAGAAGTGTCATGTCAAGTAAAAAATCCATAGCATTTTTTACTTTTTCTTCCGAAACAACCGGCACCTTATCAAAAGCTTCAAGATAATCCTTTTTATTAAAATTATATTTTTGGGCTTGTTTTATAAAAAAATCACGGCTGGGCTTTTCAAAGAAAAACTGACCGGAAAATAAATTGGCAATGTGTTCATCATTAATAATTATAGGAACAGCAACATCAATTAGCCCATTCAAACATTTGTAGCAATTGTATTTTTGTCCACTTTCCAATTGCCCGGCCAAACAGGTATCACTTTCAGTACACTTAGCAGATGTTTCAGGGTGAACACGGTGAAAGTCAGTACAAATTGTTCTCCAACCTGATTGTGAGAGAATATTTCCATCCAAGTCTAGTATTGAAGTCACAAAACCTGTTGCTTTTTTGAATCCTTCGAGCAATAAGTTGATCCTTTCAAAATCGATAAAGTCTGTTCGTTTAGTTTTCATTATTAGGTTTTTAAGCTACGTTAAACTTAATCTTTTTTAAAGGTACATTTTTAAAAATAAAATGTGCGTTATTTGAAATATGCTTTTAAAGTTATATTATTTATGCTTTAATTTTTCAAAAAATTAAACAAAATTTAACGTTTTTTATTTTTATGAAACTAGCCTCATGGTTCGATATATTTGAGTTAAACTACTATCTATCTTTTTCGTTTCTGTAGGTATTGGTTCCCATTGCTCTGAAGTGTGTCCTTTCTCCTTTTTACAAAACACTGATAATAAAGGTGTTGAAAAATGATATTTTTCAGAAATCATCATCCATTACCATTTATAACCAAACTCTGTAACTGGTTAATAATTAGCGCCTTGACGCTTATCAATCAATCCACGTTCCCTTAGTTTTCTTAATTCATAGCCTATTTTTTGCAGTATTTGAGTAATGATCTGATAAATAGGGCTTTAAATCTTTACTTCTAAAATGAATCGCTGAAAATTTTGACATTAATAAAACCATAAATAGTTCATATTGATGTGATTTTCTTGAATCAGGAGCTGCTATTCGTTGACCTTTCTCTGTAACTATTGTTTCTTGCATTTTACGTTCAATCTCTTGATCAATAATTTCATCTGGCGATACATCGGCCATTGTATTTAAGAAGCGGTTATTGCAACTAAGTCCATACCAATATAGTCCCTGCACGTA
>JAQICC010000185.1 GCA_027858735.1 Salinivirgaceae bacterium | reverse complement strand
ATTAAATCTTCAATTGCTTCAACGCCATCAGCTGTTACATCTGCCAAATATACTCTACCACGCACACCTCCATTGGCCGACCATTTAGAATATCCATCAGGTTTGTCAGTCATACCATTTATACCTTTATTTAAAAGAGCAAGAGCAATGGTACTCTGGTTATTCCGGTTTAATGCTTCAGCCAATAATAAATGAATATCAGCAGCTCGGTATAAAATAACATCGGCACCATGAGGAACATCTGGATCAATAGAGTATTTATTTATAAAATATTGTCCTTCGGTAGTTGTATCAATGCTAACTCCAATGCCCCTAAATTCGTCGCCAATATAGTCACCACCTTGGGGTATTTCATTTTTAAAGGCATTTACTATACCTTTTGTAGGTTTTACCTTATAGTTATAGTTTTCATGCATCCATTCTTCAAGCATATTTCTTTGTCCGTATTCAAACGAATAGGGTATCACACTTCGAACTGTTGAACGGTGGTCATAATAATCTGAATTAAGAAATATATTTTTCCAATTTTCATCTTTATATTCAGCGTCAACCATAAAGAAAATATTTCGACCACTTTGAGAAAATGCTTCGCCATCAATAGCTAATTTTAGATATTTAACCGCATTGCTATAGTCACCTTTCTCAAGATAAATTTCACCAAGTAGAACAAATTGGTCAACATTAATCATTTGAATCTCATCTTCAAAATATTTGGAGCGGAGAAGATCACTTTTATCAGCAAAAGGTAGTAAATCAGCTATAAGGCGATCAAGAGCCTGACTTTTTGAAAGGTATTCAGGAGTCTTTGCCGGATCATCTTCATTTACAATAGCTACTTCATTATTTATACGCACTAAATTTAAATATGCCCAGCTTCTAAGCGTATGCAATTGCGCTTTATAACCCTCAAAATCAAGCGAATCGAAATCGCGATCAATTTCCATTACATTTTGTAAATGGGGGAGTACCTCATTTACATTAATTATTATTTTATAATAATTAGATGGGTTGAAATATTTATTGGGTGTTGATAGGTTATGTAGATTAATGTCAATCATATCACGATCGGCATGTTCTGTTATATCCATTTGGTCTGAGAGTAAACCATCGACCAATACTTGATTTTCTGCAACGTCTTGAACATATGCAAAACACCCGCCATAAGAGTAGATGACATCACTTTTCGATTTAAAATGTTGGTCAGGTGTAATGCGATTACCCATTTCACCTTCAAAAAAATCATCGCTGCATGAAGCAAAAAGACTAACAACCATCGCTGAAATGGCTAAATGCTTAGTAAAGTATTTAATTTTATTCATTGTATCAGGTATTTACAAGCTTAATTGAATTCCAAATATTATTGATCGGGCTAATGGAAGTTTTCCATAATCGATGCCCATATAGTACGGATCACTTTGGTACATACTTTCCGGATCGTATCCAGTGTATTTTGTCAAAGTTAATAAGTTAGTTCCGGTTACATAAAAAGTAGCTTCCTTTTCTAACATAAATACTCGTGGAGTTTTATAACTCACCATAAATTGCTTAACTCTAAGGAAAGATCCATCTTCAATGAATCGATCAGAGAATACATTATTGCCTTTCGGATCGCCAAAAGTAGCTGTCGGTTGTGAAGCATCGTTTAGAATATCAGTGCTTTGATTTGCATAACTGTCCATTGATGTAGTTTTGTACTTAACATAGTTAAATACATCGTTTCCAACGCTGTAAGTAAATACGGTTGAAAATGTAAACTTTTTATAGCTTAAAGCTCCCGAAAGGGCTCCAAATAAGTCAGGGTTTGGATTACCAATAATTTGCTTGTCAAGGTCATTAATAGTACCATTACCATCAACATCAACAAATTTCACATCACCAGCTTCCATGGGTCTTCCACTTGGTCCAGTTATGTTATTGTCATTGCTGGTATATACTCCATCAGTTTTATAGCCATAAAAAGCATTTATTGGATTATCAACCGAAGCAATGTACTGAGCACCTGGCACATCTGTTATAATTGCATCAGTTTCCGGATTAATAAAATCAAGTTTTTTAATTTTACTACTTTGGTAAGTAACCGAGGCATCCATAACAAGAACCGACTCACCTATATGCCAGCGACCATCAGCAGCAAGTTCAACACCATTTATGGCTAGTGAACCGCCATTATCGTAATAATTGGTAAATCCATAGTTGTACGGAAGCGATTGATTAATTATTAGATTATTAACTCTTGATATATGATAATCAAGATGCAAATTATAGGCCTTATTGTTAAATGATAAATCAAAACCTGTATTAACTGAAAATTTCTTTTCAGCCGCTAAATCGTCATTGGTAATATAATCGCGAACAACTACACCAACATAATTAAATCTTCGTCCGGTATAGGTTGTTTTTGAACGCAAGTACGCACTGCTGAACATATTTCCGGTTTGTGAAACTGAAGCTCTTAATTTTAAGTCGTTTATCCACGATGGCAAGTTAATTCCATCTTCTTTACCTATGCGCCAAGCTCCAAAAATTGAGGGATAAAAATTATAGCGATTATTTTTATTAAAAGCTGAAGAAGCATCTAATGATAGCGATGCTCTAAGATAGTATTTGTCATTGTAACGGTAATTAGCATCAGCAAAATACGACATCCAATTTAGGGAACTTATTTCCCCGCCATTCGATTTAAGGTATTCATACTGGCGACCTTCTCCCAGACTACGAATCTCATCAGAGGGAGAGTTAAGATCAATTGCATAGTTGTTCTTGTAGATATTGCTCATTACGCGCAGACCTCCATATGCAACTATATGATGATTTTTGTTAAAGGAGTTTTTATAGGTTAGAGTAGTATGATTCTGAGTTGATCTGAATTCAGTAACCATATCCATTGGGTTATTTTTTGCTGAATCTAACTGAACAACACCAATATCGGGTACAAAAATATTCTGTCTGTCGTTATTTACACTTATACCAATAAGGTGAGTAAGTGTGAATTTAGGACTTATTACATATCCAACTTTTACAGAAGTCAACAATTGGAAATTTCTAGCAGAACCTAATTTATCAATTAATACACCAGGATTACTCTGATTAAATGCACCAACATCGTCGAAAGGAAATAATGTAGAACCATCAATGTCACTTCTTTCATGTGCTTGCATCAATGGTGATTTTAGCAAAGAAGATACAACCGGGTTTCTTTCCGATGTTGGGCCCATGTTTGCTAAGTAAGAATCGGATAATGAGAGTTTGGTGTTAGGTACAATAAATAGATTTTTTGTGATATTAACTTTTCCGTTTAATCGTAAATTATATTTCGACGAATACCATCCATCATAAGCGGCACCTTGTCGTGTGTATCCTGATGATATGTTATATGTGGCTATGTCATCACCCCCGGTTAAATAAATGTAATATTTTTGCAAAGCAGATGGTCTCGTCATTTCTGATTGCCAATCGGTATTATTATTATAACGATAATATTCAGGAATTGATTTGTCACCACTTAACAATGGGTAATCACTTGCATTGTCAGGGCTGCTTGTAAGCATATTTGTGAAATGGCTTTTAAATTGACCAGCATCCATAACTTCTTGTTGTGCAAAAGGAAATGAAACACCCCCATACATTTTAACTAAAATTGCAGCACTGGTGTTATCACTTTCCGCTGTATTAATGTTAATAAGTCCGTTTGATCCGGCGCTTCCAAGATAACCTTCACCTGCTTTAATTATCGAAATGTTAACAATATCATCAACATCGATTAAATCCATGGGGTTTAATCGGTGTCCTTCAATAATTTGATTGTTGGGGTAATTTATTTCGTGAATCATACCATCAACAAATACTAAAGGTTCGTTACGTGCAAATATAGATGATACTCCACGTAAGTTTATCCATGAATTATGGCCAGGCATACCTGAGTGTTCAATCATATGTAAACCAGCTACTTTACCGGTAATGGTTTGATCAAATGAGGAGGCCGCACTTTTATCAAACACCGAATTAGACAATAATGTTACTGCATTGGTAGCATTATTCAATTTTTCAGCACCAAAAGGTGAAGTGTAAACTTGATCAGTAGAATTGTATTTGATTTCAGTTAAATATATAACAATATCTTGTCGACCGCTGGTATAAAATTCGGTGGTATAGTAACCTGGGTAACTAATTGTTAATAATTCGGTTTTTGAAGGTAGTTTAATGGTGAACTTACCTTCAATATCGGAGTTTGTAAATTCACCATTAGAAGCAACCGATAATACGGCCCAAGCAATTGGATTTCCTGATCCCGATTCTAATATTGTACCGGAAATAGAGTCCTGATTTTCCTGAGCTAATAAACCGTTTAGGCTTGCTATAACCGCAATTAGTAAAATACTAAGTATCCGGACGGGTTGGTTAAAATTTGTCATGTAATCGAAATTTTAATTGTTTGTGTTCTATATTGTTATTTATTTTAATTTGGCTTTACCCTTTTTTATAATAATAATTTATATTTGAGGTACCGATGTTTTAAATTGGTGTAAATCTTATTCTATCCCACCAAACACCTGTACTTGTATTTGTTTTTACTTTTATAGTATGCTCTTTTGTTTCAGTAAAAACAATAGGTTCAAGTAATTCAGTATAATCCATCCAAGTAAATGTTTCTATTTCTCTAAAAAAAACCCCATCAATATACATTGATACATTACCGCCTCCAAACCAATATGGATTTATTAAATAAGTACCTTTTCGTAACTTAGGTATGGTTAATTCAATCCACCAGTGACCATTTAGAGATAAACCATCAGTATCCCAGAATGCATCTTCGTTTTTAAAATAGTACAATAAATATTCTGCATCCCATTTTATTTTCTCAAAAGTATTTTGGCCATCGTAAAAACGTTCGTAA
>JAQICC010000180.1 GCA_027858735.1 Salinivirgaceae bacterium | reverse complement strand
AAGCTTCAAGAATGAGGCTTTCGCAGCATTGAAAATCAGAGTCCCGAACTTGCTTCGGGATGACTGGTTGAAATGCAAGAGTAACGAAATTATTGGAGTTTTCTTGCTGAGACTAATTATTTCCGGGCTTCGCCTCTTGACATTTGCCCTAAATAACCTCCATGATGTCTTTTTGCGTATTCTTCTTTTGAAAAACCAATTTCGTCCATTAGTAAAACAACAAGAATATCACCAATTACAGTCATCACAGTTGTTGAAGTGGTTGGAGAAAGTCCTAAAGTGCATACTTCGGCAGGATTACCCGTGCTAAGTGTTACTTCGGCAAGGTCAGCCAGTGGAGAATTCGTATTACTTGCAATACCTATAACTTTAATTTGCTTGTAAAGATTTTTTGTTAGGTGATACATTTCCAAAACTTCACGGGTTTTTCCGGAATTCGAAACCAATAATAAAACATCGTTTTTTTGAATGGCACCAAGATCCCCATGCTGGGCTTCGCTGGGGTGAATATAAATGGCTGGTGTTCCAGTTGAACTTAAAGTGGTTGCAATGTTTATAGCAATTTGTCCGGCTTTGCCCATTCCACTAGTAATAACTTTTCCATTTTTTGAGTGTACTTGCTCTTTAATTATCGATACCGCTTTTTCAAAACTATCGCTTACAGGAATGTTTAATATGGCTTGAGCCTCGTGACTAATTATATTTCGGATTTTATTTAGCATCAGACTTTTTTTGCAAAGTAATGTATTTTTTTTGGAAGTATCCAAGCATCAAATTGATTTGCGTAATTAAATAATCTTGTCAATTTTGCCAAATGATGAGATTAGATTATGTGTTTTTTGCCAATATTTGAAAAAAGGATAAAGTGTAAAAAAATATCCCTAGTATAATTAAATAAGCTAGGGATGTTTTTAAGAATATTTTAAGAATATTTATTGCTTGGCTTGCTCGCGTGAAAGCTCGAGCATGGTATCCCAAACTTTGGTCAAGTCATCTTCATATTTATTTACCATATCAGTGCTGAGTTTATTTGCTGCTACCCAGTATTTTTGACCTTCTTCGTCTTTTTTCTTAATAAAAGTTAGTGTTTTAACACTTCGTTTATGCTTCATCTTAATAATGATTTTTTCTTGGCCAAGAAGCCTAAGTGAGTTTTTTCCTTCGGTTAATGAAGTTGTACCCCTGATTTCAGAAAAGTTCTCAACTATTTCATTTAGCAACGGCTCGTATGCTGGTGGCAAAAATTGAGCTTTTACATTACTACTAAATATTACGATTGTTACAAGCAGTATTATTTTAGATAGTGATTTCATAATTAAATATTTTAGTTTTAAATCCAAGTGAATTGTTTAGCAAGGGTTAATGTAAATTATTTTCAAAGCTACAAAATATTACAATTGTATAAAAAATATGTTTAGAATAATAAAGAAAACCAATGTATACTTGCTTATTTGTTGTTTATAAGTTAATATAAATTACCTTATATTTTTTTGCTTTTTTATTGTAATTTAGCCGCCAATTAATGGGTAGGGAACGACTACTGATAATAAATTTGTATGAAAAAAATATTAGTTACCGGAGGTGCTGGTTTTGTAGGCTCACATTTATGTGAAAGACTACTGAATGAAGGTAATAACGTAATTTGTTTAGATAATTATTTCACAGGAGACAAAAGAAATATATTGCATTTAATGGATAATCATCTTTTTGAGGTGGTTAGGCATGATGTAATAATGCCTTATTTTGCAGAGGTTGATCAAATTTATAATCTGGCATGTCCGGCATCACCAGTGCATTATCAGTTTAATCCAATTAAAACAACCAAAACATCGGTAATGGGAGCCATTAATATGTTAGGCTTGGCAAAACGAATTAGGGCTACAGTGCTGCAGGCATCAACATCCGAAGTTTATGGAGACCCTGAGGTGCATCCTCAAACGGAAGACTATTGGGGACATGTTAATCCCATTGGAATTCGTTCATGCTACGATGAAGGAAAACGTTGTGCTGAAACCTTGTTTATGGATTATCATATTCAAAACAAAGTGGACATAAAAATCATAAGAATATTCAATACCTATGGCCCTCGAATGCATCCAAATGATGGAAGAGTAGTTTCGAATTTTATTATTCAGGCCTTGCAAAATCAAGATATTACTATTTATGGTGATGGTTCTCAAACACGAAGTTTTCAATATGTTGATGATTTAGTTGAGGGAGCAATTCGTATGATGAATTCGAAAGATTTTGTTGGACCTGTAAATATTGGTAATCCTAATGAATTCACTATACTTGAGTTGGCCCAAAAGGTTATTGAAATTACAAATTCAAAATCGAAGATAGTGAACTTGCCAATGCCCAGTGATGATCCAACACAGCGCAAACCTGATATATCGTTGGCAAAAGAAAAACTTGCAGGTTGGGAGCCAAACATTCAATTAAATGAAGGGTTAAAAGAAACAGTTGCTTATTTTAGTGAGCTTTTAAAAACAAACGATGAGCGTTTAAACTCAATTAGATAATGGATATTATAAAAACAAAAATTGAAGATTTATTGATAATTGAGCCAAAGGTATTTGGCGATGATAGAGGTTATTTTTATGAATGCTACCAAAAGGAACGGTATTTGGAGGCTGGTATTGATGCCAACTTTATTCAAGATAATGAGGCTTTTTCAACTTTTGGAGTAGTTCGCGGGTTGCATTATCAACTAGGTCCTTTTTCACAGGCTAAACTAGTGCGGGTTATTAAAGGGAAAGTTCTTGATGTGGCAGTTGATTTACGCAAAAAATCGGCAACTTTTGGTCAATGGGTTTCTGCTGAATTAAGTGAGGATAATAAACGGCAGTTTTTTGTACCACGGGGCTTTGCTCATGGCTATTCTGTACTATCCGAAACGGCGATTTTTGCCTATAAATGCGATAACACATATAATCCAGATAGCGAACGAGGTATCAATCTGAACGATCCAAAATTAAATATTGATTGGGGAATTGCTAAGGAAAAGCAATTAGTTTCGCCAAAAGATAAGATTTTACCTGATTTTGATAATGCTGAAATGAATTTTAGATATGGGAAATCCGATTAGAATATTAGTAACAGGGGCCAACGGACAATTAGGTAAAGAATTACAGTTTTTTAGGAATCAATATCCAGATTTTCAGTTTGTTTTTACCGATGTTGATGATTTAGATATTACAAAATCGGGTGAAGCAGAGGCTTATACCGAGCAAAATCCTGTTGATTTTATTATTAATTGTGCGGCTTATACCGCAGTAGATAAGGCTGAAGAAGATAGAGATAATGCTTTTTTAGTGAATACTGTTGCTGTTGATTATTTAGTTGATGCTGCTGCTAAGTGTGATGCTTGTCTTATTCATATTTCAACCGATTATGTTTTTGATGGGACAAAACATACACCCTACGATGAGGAGGATGTAGCAATACCAGAATCGATGTACGGTGATACCAAATATGAAGGTGAAAAACTTGTTTTGTATTCTGATATTAATGCTTTAATAATTAGAACATCGTGGTTATATTCAGGTTTTGGTAATAATTTTGTGAAAACCATGTTACGATTGGGTAAGGAGCGTGATGAGCTGAATGTAATTTTCGATCAAATAGGCTCTCCCACGTATGCAAGAGACCTAGCTAAAAGTATTCTTGAAATAATTAGCAAAATAAAGCTTGATAAAGAAAATCCTACTCAGGAGATATATCATTATACAAATGAAGGAGTTGCCAGCTGGTATGATTTTGCTTGTGAAATTTTTCGTCAAGAGAAAATTGAGTGTAATGTAAAATCTGTTGATTCAAGCATGTTTCCAACCCCGGCGAAAAGACCTCATTTTTCAGTGTTAAACAAATCGAAAATAAAGAAAGACTTTGATATTACAATACCGCATTGGGTAGATAGCCTTAGGGAAATGCTTAAGGTTTTAAAGGAAGAATAGAGATAATTTAAGAGATAAACAATTTCAAAATAGAATTTATTATGCAGGCCGATTTATTAACTGAAGTAAAAGCCAAAGCTAAAGTTTGGATGGATGGCAACTTCGATGAGGAGACAAAGATTCAAGTGAAAAACTTGTTAGAAAATGATGAGAATGAGTTGATAGAATCGTTTTATCGCGATTTGGAATTTGGAACTGGAGGTCTTCGAGGAATTATGGGTGCAGGTACTAACCGCATGAACATCTATACTGTTGGAATGGCTACTCAAGGACTTTGCAACTACGTGCTTAAAAATTTCCCGGGTGAAAAAGATTTAAAAGCTGCTATAGCTTATGATAGCAGAAATAATGGTAAATTATTTGCAGAAACTATAGCTCAAATATTTTCAGCAAATGGAATAAAAGTATATTTATTTGATTCTTTGCGCCCAACTCCTGAATTGTCTTTTGCAGTGCGTCATTTTGGTTGTAAAACCGGAGTTGTTGTTACGGCATCTCACAATCCAAAAGAATATAATGGGTATAAGGCATATTGGGATGATGGTGGGCAGGTTATTGCACCGCATGATAAAAACATCATAAGCGAAGTTCAAAAAATAACTTCCGTTGACAAAGTTAAGTGGAAAGGTAATTCTGATGATATTACAATTATTGGAGAGGAGTTTGATCTGCTTTATCTTGATAAATTAAAAGGACTTTCATTGTCGCCTGAAGCGATCGCTAATAATGAAAATATGGGTATTGTTTTCACTCCTATTCATGGAACTGGCGTAACTTTAGTACCTCAGATTTTGAAAGAAATAGGCTTTAAAAATATTATCAGTGTTCCGGAGCAAAATGTAGTAAGCGGCGATTTTCCAACTGTTAAATCACCGAACCCTGAAGAATCAGCTGCTTTGAATATGGCCATTGAAAAAGCAAAAGAAACGGGTGCTGAATTGGTAATGGCAACCGACCCTGATGCTGACCGTGTGGGTTGCGCTATTAAGAATGAGAAGGGTGAATACGAATTGCTTAATGGGAATCAAACAGGGGCTTTTTTAGTGTACTACTTAATTACCAAGTGGAAAGAAAATGGTTTATTAAAAGGCAATGAATATGTAGTAAAAACGATTGTAACTACTGAAATTATTGCCGATATGGCTAAAGACTATGGTATTGAATATTTTGATGTTTTAACAGGCTTCAAATTTATTGCCGATATTATTAAAAAGAACGAAGGTAAAAAGCGGTTTATAGGAGGTGGCGAAGAAAGCTACGGTTATCTGGCCGGTGAATTTGTTCGCGATAAAGATGCTGTAATGGCATGTATGTTAATTGCTGAAGCTGCTGCTTGGGCTAGAAATCAAGGGAAATCAATTTTTGATGTTCTAGCTGAGATGTATACCAAATATGGTTTTTATAAAGAAGCTTTGGTTAATTTGGTTAAAAAAGGTAAGTCAGGAGCCGAAGAAATTCAGCAAATGATGGCCGATTTTAGAAGTAATCCTCCAGTAGAAATTGCAGGTTCAAAAATAGTTACAATTAAAGACTATCAGGCTCAAATTGAAAAGGATGTAGTTACTGGAACCGAGAAAGTAATTGATTTGCCGGCATCTAATGTGCTACAATTTTTTACAGAAGAGGGTTCTAAAATTTCTGTTCGTCCATCGGGTACCGAACCAAAAATTAAGTTCTATATTGGAGCAAAAGCTAAATTATGTTGTCCTGAGGAGTATAGAAAAATTGAGGCTGAATTAACTGAAAAGATTAAAGCTATATGTAGCGATTTAGGCGTATAATTGCAGAAAAAAAATATATAGAAAAGGCTGGTTTTACGAAATCGGCCTTTTTGTTTAAGTAAACTATCACTAAATTGCACACGTAAAACAATTATGTGCAGTTTGTGTTATTTAATAAATTCACGTTTTTTACTATTTTTGAGTTGAAACAACAAACAAGGGCTAATAAAACACTGAGTATTTATGAAAACTATAATTCAACTTTTTGAAGAAAATGTAGAGAAGTATCCAAATAATCCTTTATTGATGCAGAAAATAAAGGATAAATATGAGGAAACTACTTATAGTGAAGCTAAAAATAATATTGAGAATTATGCAGCAGGCTTACTTCATTTAGGGATAAATAAAGGTGATCGTTTGGCATTGCTGTCTGAAGGTAGAAATGATTGGGTATATAGTGAATTAGCAATACTTTATACAGGAGCCATAAATGTTCCATTGTCAGTAAAGTTAGAGGTTTCTGAATTGAAATTTAGACTGGAGCATTCAGGTGCTCGAATGATAATTGTATCGAAGGGGCAAGCAAGTAAAGTTGAAGGCATAAGAAATGAGCTTCCTCAACTTGAAAAGGTTATTTATATTGATGATAAAGAATCATATGAAGAGAACGATTTGGCTTGGTCAAAAATATATGAAATGGGTGTCGATTACAATACGCAAAAACCCCAAGTTGTAGCAGAAACAAAATCAGCTATTGTTGGCGATGATTTTGCAAATATTACGTATACATCAGGAACTACCGCCGACCCCAAAGGTATAATTCTATCACATAGAAACTATACAGCTAATGTTGAACAGGCATTAACTTTAATGACAATTCCTGATACCTATAGAACCTTGCTAATTCTGCCCTTAGATCATTGCTTTGCTCATGTAGCAGGTATTTATAGTTTTATAGCTAATGGGGCAAGTATGGCCTTTATTCAAATGGGCGATACGCCAATGCAAACCTTGAAAAATATACCTATAAATATTAAGGAAGTAAAGCCAAATCTATTATTAAGTGTTCCTGCTTTAGCAAAGAATTTTAAAAAAAATATTGAAAAAGGTATTGCAGATAAAGGAAAAGTAACAGAAAGTCTGTTTAATTTTGCATTAAATATTTCATATAAATATAATAAAGAAGGTTATAATAAAGGAAAAGGTTTAAGCTTTGTTTATGGGCCTTTAGTAAAATTATTCGATAAAATATTATTTTCAAAAGTTCGCGAGGTATTTGGAGGACAGCTTGACTTTTTTGTAGGCGGTGGAGCCTTACTTGATATTGAATTACAGCGCTTCTATTATGCTATTGGAATACCTATGATGCAAGGGTATGGTCTTTCTGAAGCCACGCCTGTAATATCTTCAAATTCATTAAAAAAGCATAAGCTTGGCTCAAGCGGTTATTTGGTTCATCCTCTTGATATTAAAATTTGCGATGAAGACGGAAATGAACGACCAATTGGTGAAAAGGGCGAAATTGTAATTCATGGCGAGAATGTAATGAAGGGCTATTGGCGCAATGAAAGTGCCACTGCCGAAACTATTAAAGATGGCTGGTTGCATACAGGTGATTTAGGTTATATGGATAAAGATGGTTTCTTGTACGTATTAGGCCGTTTTAAGAGCTTACTAATTAGTTCAGACGGTGAAAAATATTCTCCGGAATCTATTGAAGAAATGTTGGTTTCAAAGTCGCCATTTATAGATCAAGTAATGTTGCATAATAACCAAGACCCGTATACTATTGGTTTAATAGTAGCAAACAATGAAGCAATAAAGCGTAGTTTGACAGAAAAGGGTATTGATATAAAAAGCAATGAAGGGAAAATGGAAGCTTTATTACTTATTCAGCAAGAAATAAACCACTTTAAAAAAGGAGGTAAATTTGCAGGGGAGTTTCCGGAACGTTGGTTGCCGGCAGCAGTAGGAATAGTTGAAGAACCATTTTCAGAGCAAAATAAAATGATAAATAGTACCATGAAAATGGTTCGTGACAAGATTACAGAAACGTATCATGAAAAAATAGATTACTTATATTCAGCTGAGGCAAAGGATATAACCAATGAAATAAACAGACAGGCGCTAGAAAAGAACATAAATAACTAAAGACATAAAAAAAAGCAGGATTTAGTCCTGCTTTTTTTATGAAAGAAAATATCAAAATTAATGTTCCACAAAGTAGCTTAAATCTAAATTTATGGCTTGCATAAAATGCCTTAAGTCGAGTTGAGGCCCAAATGGTTTACCAACATATACTCTTTTAACCATTGAGATTAAGTTTTTATATAATACTGGATTATTTTTTTCAAAATGGAATATGTAAACACCAGTTTCTTCAAGGGCATTTATAAATTCACCTTTATCACCATCGATTAAACCAGTAAGTTTTTCTTCTTGTCCTGCAATAAATTCATTGAGTTCAGAAACAATTTCCATTCCTTTATTTGAAACCTTATAATAGCCAAAAGTTTTTACAATGGGTATACTACTTATATAATGTTCATTATGTAAAGGTTGAAAAATTTTATCATCAATAAAACCACTAGGTGTACTGTATTTTCTTAAAATAAAATTGGTTAGAGTCTTAGTTTGAACCTGATTTCTTTCTAAAAATGGTAAAATAAATCCTTTTTCAAATTCTTTGGGTTCATAACCTTCGTAATTTTCGCCTCTAACGAGCATGAAATACTTTTGAGTTTTTCGTGAACGGTCGTTTGGAAAACAGTTAATTTTATCAACATTAAGTATACGCCTTAAAGTCAAGTCTCTTAAAATGATGCTAAATACATCATCAATCCCAATTTTCTTAGGAGCTTTGAGAAACATTACCTGAACAGGTGCAAGATCAGTGTTGAACATAAATTTTATTTATTATTTATCCAAATGTAATAACTACAAGTTAATTAAAAAAAATAGCTTCGTAAATTTAATACTAAATTAAGAAAAAACATTGATGTGTTAAACAATATGACTACTAAACATTAAAAATGTAAAATGATTAAAGTTATTAGTTTTTTATATTTGTTTAAGTTGATTTTGTGCTATTCTATTTATAATAACTAATTATTATGACTATTGAACAAAAAATAAATGCAGTGGGTCGAATGGTTCCAACCACTATAAATGGGGTGAAAGCTATACCTTTTAAGGGTATTGGTAAGTATAAACCACATGGAAAAAAGCATGCCCCTTATATAAGTTCTTGTGTTGATTTTAATTCTGATGGGAATAAATTGGTTGAATCCTTAAGTGAAGCCTTGAAAAAGTGCGGATTAAAAGATGGAATGACAATTTCAACTCATCATCATTTTAGGAATGGTGATTTATTGGCCAATGAGATATTTGATATTGCAAAAAAAATGGGAATAAAAAATTTACGTTGGTTTCCATCGGCATCATTTCCATGTCACGAGCATTTAATTCAATACCTTGAAGATGGCACCATAAGCCATATTGAAGGTAGTATGAATGGAGTTTTAGGTAAATTTTGCTCCGAAGGAAAAATGAAAAAAACAGCAATATTGCGATCTCACGGTGGTCGCTATCAAGCGGTACAAGATGGTGAGGTGATTATTGATATTGCAGTAATTGGTGCTGGTTGTGCCGATTCTTTTGGAAATGCTAATGGTTTGTATGGTCCTTCGGCAAGTGGATTGCTGGGTTTTGCCTTGGCAGACTCAGAGTATGCGGATAAAGTTATAGTGGTAACCGATAATATGGTACCATTTCCGTGTGTACCATGGCAAATACAAGGGAATAATGTTGATTTTACAGTAAAGGTTGATAAAATAGGAATACCTGAAAAAATTGTTTCAGGTACCACGCAAATAACCAAAAGCCCTGATAGATTATTAATTGCAGAGATGACAGCCAAATTTTGTGAGGAAGCAGGGCTAATAAAGGATGGTTTTTCTTTTCAGGCGGGGGCAGGAGGTACTGCTTTATCCATTGGTAATTTTTTTGCTGATATAATGAGAAGAAAAGGTATTAAAGCCCGTTTTGCTAGAGGTGGTAGTAACAAGTATTTGGTTGATGCATTGGAGGAAGGATTGATTCAATATATTTTGGATGGTCAAACATTTGATTTGGAGGGAGTGCGCTCAATGAGAGTGAATTCAAACCATACTTGGACAAGTCCATTTACCAGTTATAATTATCATGGTAAAGGTAATTTTGCAGGCATGGTTGATATAGCGATATTGGGAGCAACTGAAGTTGATGTAAATTTCAATGCAAATGTTGTAACCCATTCCGATGGATACCTATTGCATGGTATTGGCGGCTGGCAGAATTGTTTATTTTCTAAAACTGTTATTTTACCGGTGCCTTTATTCCGAGATAGGATTCCAGTGGTAAAAGATGAAGTTACAACTATTTGTGGTCCTGGTGAGTTAATTGATGTGATAGTAACTGAGAGGGGTATTGCAATTAATCCATTACGGAAAGATTTAATTGACATATTGAAGGATTCAAAATTGCCGATAAAGACGATTAAGGAATTAAAAGTTGAAGCTGAAACTATTTGTGGGCCTATGGAAAAAATGAGAATTTCAGAAGAAGTAGTTGCGGCAATTAAGTGGGTTGATGGAACGGTAATTGATGTGGTAAGAAAAGTAATTCATAAGGTATAAAATCAAATTTATACGGGCAATTTCGCTGATTATTTACATAATTTATAGACTAATCTTAGTACATTTGAACCTGGTAAAAACATCTTACGTCAACTAATATGTGATTTCATCAGGAAATTCATTAAATTCATAAAAATATTGTAGCCATTTAGCTTTTATTTCGTTTACTTAAAATAAATAACCCGTTTAAATGATTATTTATTTATTTACATTTTTAGCTTTAAATGTGGAAATTTATGTTTTTATAAGCATAATACTATTATTAATCGTATTACTCATTGTATTACGCAAGGTTCGATATTACATTTCAAAATATAGAAAAGTATTGTTTTTGTATAAAAACAGAACAAATAATTTGCGAAATGAAATTCTTGAAGAACGTCAGAGAGTTGATTTACATAGAGAAGAAATTCTTGCACAAACAGAGCATCTTCAAGAGTTAAATGTTGAATTGGAACGTTTATCGTTAGTGGCAAGTAAAACCGATACTGCCGTTGCTATTGCTGATCATAAAGGAAGATTTACCTATGTGAATCAAGGATTTGTTGATTTGTTTGGCTATTCATTAGCTGAATTAATAGAAATTATAGGACCAGATATTTACTCGGCAAGTAAAAAGATGAATATAATTCCTATGCTTGAGCGGGCTATAGAACTTAAACAATCATTCCATCATACTTCAAGCGTAACTTCTAAATCAGGAGAATCAAAATGGGTAAAAACTAACCTTACACCCATTTATGACGAGCTAGGAAAAATTAAGCAGTATATTATGCTTGAAACTGATGTGTCGGAACTGAAGCTGATAAATGATAAACTTAGAAAATTATCATTGGTTGCCAGTAAAACTAATAATTCCGTTATCATTTTTAATGATGAAGGTAATATTGACTGGGTTAACAATGGCTTTCATAATTTGTATGGGTATTCAAAAGAGGAGTTTATTGAAAAGGTTGGATTAAACATTAAGGATTTTTGTATTGCTGATAATCAGGGAGATATTATTGACTTAATTCAAAAGCAGCAAAAACCTCAGAGTTATCTTTGTAAGTTAAATGATAGGTTTGGTATTGAAAAGTGGAAACAAACCAATATTGCCCCAATTTTTGGTGATAAAAAAGTGATTAAAAATTATATTGTTGTTGAATCAGACATTACAAGAATAAAAGAAGCAGAATATAAAATTCAGGAGGAAAAAGAGAAGGCCGACCAGTTATTATTGAATATTTTACCTGAAGAAACTGCCGAAGAATTAAAAACAAAAGGAAAAGCAACTCCGCGTTTTTATAGAAGTGTTTCAGTTTTGTTTGCCGATATTCAAGATTTTACCAAACTTGCTGAAAACCTAACTCCCGAAGAGTTAGTTCATGATTTACAGTCGTATTTTTCGCGTTTTGATGATGCTGTAAATAGACTTTTTGTTGAGAAGATAAAAACTATGGGAGATGCCTTTTTGTGCGTTGGAGGAATACCCATGAGGAATAAAAGTCACCCTTTTGATACGGTGCTAGTAGGATTGGAGTTGCAACGTATTATTCGCGATTTTGGCAAGGAGCGCGAAGAATCAGGTAGAAGAGCGCTTCAGTTAAGAATCGGAATACATTCGGGACCCGTGATTGCTGGGGTAGTAGGAAAGCAAAAAATGACCTACGATATTTGGGGCGATACAGTAAATATTGCAAAGCGTATAGAAACAGCTTGTGTGGCCTCAATGGTTAATGTGTCATCAACTACTTACGAAATAATTAAAGATTATTTTGAATGTGAACATCGAGGTAAAATATTGGCTAAACATAAAGGCCATATTGATATGTATTTTGTGCATAAAATTAAGTCGGAGTTTTCAGAAAATGGCGATGGAATAACCCCAAATAATTACTTTAGAGAGATGATGGCCCAGCTATAATCTTACCTAGAAAAATATTTTTCCAGCAATTGTCTTGCTGCTTCAAACGACGAAATTTTATCATTCTCCACATCTTTTTCAAGAGTTTTAAGCATTTCTTCAATCGTTTTATCGTAGTAAAAACTATCGTGTAATTTGTTGTTTATAGTTTCGTACATCCAGTATTGCGACTGGTTTTGGCGCCTAGCATTAAAGTAGCCATTCTTTTTTGTAAACTGGCTATAGTTTTCAATCATATCCCAAACTTGCGTAATTCCATTGTTGTAAAGCGATGAACAGGTTAACACTAAAGGAGACCAACCCGAGGCCGATAATGGGAATAAATGTAACGCATTTCTAAATTCAGCGGCAGCTAACTTGGCTTTTTCAATGTTACTTCCATCAGCTTTGTTTATAGCAATGCCATCAGCCATTTCCATAATTCCGCGTTTTATGCCCTGCAATTCATCACCTGCTCCTGCAATTTGAACGAGTAAAAAGAAATCTACCATGGAGTGAACAGCTGTTTCTGATTGTCCTACTCCAACTGTTTCAATAAAAATAGTATCAAATCCGGCAGCTTCGCACAGAATTACGGTTTCGCGTGTTTTTCGGGCTACACCACCCAAAGAACCAGCCGAGGGGCTTGGTCTAATAAATGCATTAGGGTCATTGCTAAGCTCCTCCATACGCGTTTTGTCGCCCAGAATGCTGCCTTTAGAACGCTCTGAACTTGGATCGATAGCCAATACTGCTAATTTATAATTGGTAGCGGTTAAATGTTTCCCTAAGGCTTCAATAAAGGTACTTTTGCCAGCTCCTGGTACTCCCGAAATTCCAACTCGTATTGATTTGCCTGAATGAGGCAGTAACTTTTCGATAATTTGCTGAGCAATCTTTTGATGGTCAGGCAAAGAGCTTTCAACTAAGGTGATTGCTTTGCTCAAAATTGTTCGATTACCTTTAAGTATTCCATTTGCATATTCATTAACCGTTAGTGTTTTTCGCTGAATATTCAAAAAACGGCTCGCAGCATTCGCATCTACTGAAGGTGGTTGCTCAATGCCTTTGTTAACTTTAAGTGCGCTATCTTTGGGTTTATTGCTGTTCATATGAAATAGTTATTTTACAAAAATATAAACTAAAGCACAAACAATATTTATTAATAAAAGTTTTTATTCAAATTAAATGTTAATAAATAAATGCCAACTCAAATAATGAGGTGGCATTTATTTAATTCTGTGTGTTTATTAGTCTATTTTTTATTTTCCATATCTGGATCATTAACCATTCCTTTAACTCTTAAAACAACTTGCGATTCTGCTGGGTCGTTGGTAATTACAGTTATGCTTTTGTTTTGTTTGTTTCTTTTTCCCGCCGAATTAAAACGTACTTTTAGTTCGGCAGATTCTCCAGGTTTGATTACCTCTTTTGATGGACTAACAACGGTGCAACCACATGAGGCTTTTGTCTTTCTTATAATTAAGTCAGATTTACCTTCGTTTTTAAGTGCAAAAACATGGTCAACACTTTCTCCTTGTTTAATGGTTTCAAAATCGAATATTTTACTGTCAAACACAATTTTGGGTGCATTTGCTCTTTGCTCTGGTGTTAGTTTCGAGAAATCTTCTTCGATTGTAGCACTTACTGAAATTCTATTTGCGTTTTTATTTGTATTTCCATTAATCGCAACAGATATCCGATCCATCAAAAAACCATAGTCCTTCTTCTTTGAAGCATCGTATTTTACTAAAATCTTACCTTTTTCTTGAGGTTTTAATGTTTCAGGAACAGCTTTAATGCTTATATGTGCAGGAACGTTTCTAAATTCAAGAGATAAATTATTTTCTTTAAGATTAATAACCTCAATTTCTCCCTCTTTTACCTCGTTGGTAGTAACTTTCATTAAAGCCAAATGATTGGTTTTTAATCTCAAATCACCGAGGGTTCTTGGGTAATCGTCTTCTACAGTTTTTGGCTTAGCAAGCACATTGGCAGTAAAGCGAAGTGTACTCGTTGGAGGGGTACCATTTGTAGTTACTGTAATAGATTTTGAATTTTTTCCGATTCTTCGTAATGGATTGAAAGAAGCTGATACGTAACCTTTTGCACCGGCTGCTACGGGCTCTTTTGTATAGTCCGATGAAGTACAACCACATGATGGACGTACATTCGTAATTACTAAGGGTTCGCTACCTGTATTAGTAAAAGAAAATTTGTGCGTAACTTTTCCACCATCTTCCTTAATATCGCCAAAGTTATAGGTAGGTTCATCCCATGAAATGCTTGGGCCAATTTGCTGTGCTGTTGTGGTAAGCATACCAACAGCAACCATCATCAATGTAATAAAATATTTTTTCATATGTTTAAAATTAGCTTTTCAATTGATCACAAATATAAAAAATTATGGTGTTTAAGCCTTCTTAAGTGTGAATAGTTATGTTAATGTATTGTTAATGTTAACGAACAAGCTTTTCAAAGCTATAAGTGGTCGGATATTGAAATACCTTAAGATCAAATTCCGGGATAATGGCCATAATATGATCGAATATGTCAGCTTGAATGGCTTCGTAATTTGCCCATGCCTGATCAGTACTAAAAACATAAATTTCAATAGGAACTCCCTTTTCCGTTGGTTGTAATTGTCGTACAAGAAAGGTCATTTCTTGATGAATTTTTGGCTGGTTATGCAGATACTCTTCAACGTATTTTCTGAAAGTACCGATATTCGTCATTCTTCTGCCATTTACCAATACTGAGTTATCAATGTTATTTTCAGTGTTAAAATTTTCAAGTTCCTGCGTTTTTTTATTAATATAGTTTTCAAGGAATCTTATTTTTCTAAATTTATTTATCATTTCCGCAGAACAGAATTTTACACTCGTCATATCAATATTTATAGATCGCTTAATTCGTCGGCCACCCGATTCTTCCATACCACGCCAATTAGAAAATGTTTCATTTACCAAAGCATAAGTAGGTATGGTTGAAATGGTCTTATCCCAGTTCTGAACTTTCACGGTGTTTAAAGTAATTTCAAGTACTGTTCCATCAGCTTTCTGACTAGGCATAGAAATCCAATCTCCTATTTTTACCATATTGTTTGCTGATAACTGAACACTAGCGACCAATCCAAGTATAGTATCTTTAAAAACTAACATAAGCACAGCTGCCAGAGCACCTAAACCTGCAAGAAGTTTACCGGGCGAACTTCCTGTCAAAAATGAGATAATTAATATAACAGCAATGAAAAAAACAAAAATATTCACTAATTGAACGTATCCTTTAATTGGGCGGTTTTTTGAAATTGGAGAATATAAGTATATTTCGTTAAGTGCTTTAAAGAACAGATTTATCACAATAGTACCAATTACAGTCATATAAATGTAAATGGTATTTTGAATAAATTTTGCTAACTCAGGATTTTCCTTTAGGGCAAAATCAACACTCCAATGAATAACCAAAGCAGGGGCAAAGTGAGCCAAACGATTAAAAACTTTACGCTTATGAATTATATCGTCCCATTTGTTTTTACTATGCTTTACTAAACCTGAAATAACCCGAATGATAATATGTTTAGCAATTATATCGGCTATAAATGACAATAGCAAAATCACAATTACAATGGTTATAGTATTAATATTATCGGCGGTACCCGTCGATAAGCCCATATTTACAAGCCAATTTTGAAGTGCTTCAATATATTTATCCATGATTTTAACAATTAGTTTATGCAAAAATAGAATATTGTTTAAAACAGAGCGCCTTTTATTAAATGTATTTTTACATTTTTGTTTGTTGTAGAAAAAGTTATTTTTAACTTTAAATACCTTTAAACCTTGATTTAATTTGAGACATCTTTTTATAATAACATTTATTTTACTAGCAAAACTTGCACTCTCACAAGTAGACAGTGTTAAGCTTGTTAAATATTCACCTGGTTTCAGGTTTAATGATGGTATTTACCTTTCGCATCAACAGCTATTAAATAATAGTCCTATTCCTATTAAAAGAATAGTTTCAAAATATAACAAAGCAGGTTTTGATTTTTTCGATATGCTTTTATCAGAGGAAAAGGTTACTTATTATGACCAATTTGGTATGAAAAAGATTATAGATGTGAATAGGCTTTGGGGATTTTGTAGGCGTGGTTCAGTTTACATCAATTGGGGCGATGATTTTAATAGAATTCCTGTTATGGGGAGTGCATGTCATTTTATTGCAACGGTTACGGTTTATGAAGATAGATATAACAATCCCAATTATGGATACGGCTACTACAATGTACCAACAACCACATCGCGAACTGAGATTTACCAATTTGTTATGAATTTTAGAACGGGTGATATATTTGAATATACAGTTGCCAATGTTCTTTTACTTTTAATGGTTGATACTGAATTATATGATGCGTATAATGCGCTGAGAAAGAAAAAGAAAAAGCAGATGAAATTTCTCTATTTGAGAAAATTTAATGAAAAACATCCTTTATATATTCCCATTAATTAAGTTTAATAACTTGGAATAGTTTAAATTTGTTAGACTTTTTCTAAAAAACTAAAAATATTAAATATGAAAAGAATTTTTATCGCCTTTATATTGGGATTAGGATTTTGGGTTAGTCAAGCTCAAACATCGGTGGGAACACCAGAACAACTTGACCAATTTATGAAAACGACTACTTATGTGGTTCTTGAAAACAACCCCATGTTACAGTACAATTATTTAATTAAAGAGACTGTTGAAAAGCATTGGGATTTGACACCTTTTGAGTTTGTTACTTTTTCGTCAGAAGAATTTGAAGAAGCTAGGCTAGATCCGAATAAATCGTTTTTAATTGTGAACAAAATGTTTTTTGAACGCGATAAAACCAAGCAAAAGTATGACTATTTATGTGTGCAGCTAGGTGGCGATTATGAATTTGTAAATCAGATGCCTGATATTGCTCAAGTTCCTATTTGTTATTCAGGTATTGAAGAAGATTTTTATGCGTATAAACTTGGTATGTTATGCCGTTTTTTGCAGAGTCATATTAAATTAACACAAGAAAATCCGGAATTAAATTCGAAAAATATTTTAAAATACTACTATAAAAATATGACAGCCGATGTAAAAGAAAAAACTCTTTATGTTACTAAATCAGACTTGGCAAATAACTTTAACTCTATAAAGGAGATAAAGGCTATGTATCCTGGTAAAGTTGAATTAAAAACAAAAGAAGAGGTTCAAGAAGCGATTGATAGTCATAATGAAGATGTAGTTTTTGTTCATAAAGTAGGGCCTGAAGGTTCAAAGCGCAAAGCCCGTTGTTATAACACAATTGTTGGCGCATCCGACGCTAAGCTTTATTACTTTAGCTATCATATGATTAGCGATAAAGCGCCTGAAGGATTAACGAAAAAGGATTGGAAAAAATTAGCTAAAGCTAAAAAAGCTAAATAAAAATATATTCAACAAATAAAAAAAGCTCCATTCTTTTCAAAATGGAGCTTTTTTTATTTCTACTGACATAAGGCTGTCACGCTCCACATGTTTCTTTGTAATATATATTAATACAAAAACTATTTATTATGAAAAGAATTATTATTGCTACTGTCTCAGGATTGTTATTTGGATTTGTATGCTTTGGATTTGCTTGTAGCTCAGGTGAATTGCCAATAGCAGTGTCGCTGCAAATTATTGCAAGCAGAACATTAATTGGGTTTACTATAGGTATAAGCCTAATAAATATGCATTGGGTTTTACACGGCTTGTTAATTGGTTTACTTTATAGTCTACCTCTTGGTCTTAGTGCCTTAATGGCTCCTGAAAATCCAGAATTCACAAAAACAGCTATGTTTGTTTCAACTGTAATTATGGGAGTAATTTATGGAATTTTAATTGAACTTATTACCTCAATACTTTTTAAAACTAAAAAGTAGTTTTATGCAAAGGCAAAATATCTGGCTTTTAAAACCAAGTATTTTGCTTTTGTAAATATTGAAGATTCTATTTCAATAAAAAATCGTTAATAACGCCTATAAACATTTCTTTGGTATCTTCAGGTGTTCTTCCAATTCCGGCCGCCATTTGGGGTTCTCCGTTTAATGGGCAGTATAAAAAAGCTGGGATGCTTTGTATTCCAAAGGCACTTGCTAATTCAAGCTCCTTTTCAGTATCAATTTTGTATATGTAAATATCATCGGCATATTCTAAAGCCAATTCTTCAAGTATAGGGGCAGCTATTTTGCATGGCCCGCACCAATCTGCATAAAAATCAATTATACAAGGTTTGTCACCTTTATAAACCCATTTGTCAGAGTTCGATTCAAAATCCCATACTTTTTCCATAAAATCGGCTTTTGTTAAATGAACAGGACCCTTAGGATTAGTTTCTTTAACTGCTACACTATTTTCTGAGGTAGTTTCTTTTAGGGTGTTATCTTTCTCGTCACTTGTTTTATTTGAACAAGATTGAGTTAAAAAAAGTAAGGAGAGAATTGTAATTATTGCTGACTGTTTCATTTTTTATTATTTTAAGTGTAAGGTCATATTTTCCTATCGGAATAAAATTAATTTGTAAAATTTTCAATGGTTGATATTAACTGACTTGCTTGCATTACCCCAGAATTTTGCCATTTTACTTCACCTTTCTGAAAAAGCATAATAGTCGGAATGCTTCGTATTTGATATTTTTGCGATAACACGTGATTTTTATCTGAATCAATTTTAATAATTCTAATATTGTCACCAAGTTTATCTTTTACTTGTTTTAGAATTGGAGGCATCATTTTGCATGGTGCGCACCAATCAGCATAAAAGTCTACTAGTACCGGGGTGTCGCTGTTAATTATTTGCATAAATTTATTCATAATAGTAAAGCGTTTATTTTTATTAAGCAAAATTTATGCCACAAATGCACATATGTACATAAATAAATATAATAATTTAATCATTGGAGAACAAAAAAAGAAAGCCTGATTATTAATCAGGCTTTCTTTTTTGTTTGTGGCCGAACTAGTAGTGTCAAGTCATGTATGAGATTTCGGGTTAATTAGCCATTAGCCTTTATTCCCCCTTCGCCTCCCGAGAAATCGGGACAAGTTATCGGCACTTTACCGAAGCTAGTTCGGCACGACCTGTTCCGAACTTATTTCGGAAGGCTCTACAGGGGAAGACTCGCCCGCTTTGGCTTTATTGTTCTCTTTCCGAACCCGAACGTTAATTCTTAACTTGACACTAGTAGTCAATACTTATAATTCTGCCATCGCAGAAGTTAAAGATGGCAGTTTTAACAATTAATTACATCACCTGAAGTTTTGTCAGCTACTTTCAAACAACTAGTACAAACTCTCACAGGAACCATTTGTCTTTAGTTCATCTAATAGGGTTAAGATGCGAAAATTGATAGAGAATTTCAAGAGTTGAAAACAATGCAAAAGGTTGCGCATTTTAACAAAAAAGCGCAGGGTCTACTAAGCCCTGCGCTATTCAAACTACTACTACGCCAACTATTTTGTGATAGTTGGGTCTTTTTTACCGTTTTTTTTACGGTTTAATATTTCAAGTGCAGCATATTTAGCAGCTGCAATGGTTTCTCTATTAACTTTCTCAAAAATACTTCCGCGTGTTAAATCTTCTTTTAAAATATAGCCATTCATTAACAGTAACTGAATAATCATATTATTAACTATGGTTTCCTGACTATAACTTTCGGCTATAAAAAGGTTTTCTGCAATTTCAGAAAATTCCAAAGCAAATTCAGCAATGTCAGGCAGATTCATAAGCTGTAAATAAGTTTCACCATAACTAGAAAGCTCAATGTTCATGTTTGGTGTCACAATCAACGGACTAAATACTTTGTCCTTGGCTTCAGGCTTAAATCCTTTAAGTTTCGATAAATCAACGTGTTTATTTTTATCATCAATTCTAACGAATTTAGCTTTGCGCATTTGCTCCATTTGCCATAACCAGAAATTGTAACGGAAAATCTCAGAGTTGCCATATTCTCCATCGAATATGTGCTTGTAGCAAGCTAAAATTTGTTTTTTAACAATGTTTTTATTCTGGTTAATCTCAGGCCTGGCAATACGAACTTCACGAATTAATTTGCGCATATCTTCGGCAGCCATTTGAGGTCCTGTAATTTCTTTACCAGTGCGGCCAATATCGGTACTTAGAATACCTAACTGAATTTTTTTACCCTCGCCCGATTTTAGAACTTCAACCAAATGTCTCTTTCCATCATTTTCACCACCTTCATCGATAAATGGTTGACCACCAGGAGTACTCGCTAATGCATTGAAAATTTGATTAAATAAACCACGGTCAATAACAGTACTAATTTCGTTTTCTTCATTAGCAACAAGTGCAATAAATCGGTTTTTAATAATGTCAAAGGTTACACTTTTAATGGTATATTTCTCACCATTTTTAGCAAATTCTTTTTCAACAAATATTTTATTGATTACTTCATTAAGATCAATTTTATCAATCATTTTGTAGGATGAACACAAATAGAATACACCTGTAAAATCATCTTTTTCCCAATCAACCATATCGTCAATGTAGCTACCATGTTTGTCAAGCACATCAACTATGTTTTTATCGCTTGGATAACGCATCAGGGTTCGCTGGAAATGTGGATTATCACCACTGGTAGCTTTTTCTCTGCGCTCACCATGTGAATCGCGATACAATATAAAATTCTCAGGATTCTCGTACCGTGTAATACCAGCTTCCTCACGAGCAAAGTTGCTTGCGGTTAGCATTATATCAATTTTAAATGGCATGCTTACATCGCAAAGGCCACTTATTGTTGAACGCGAATTTAAGTCTTCAACGTTACTATCGGCACTACTTTCAAATAATGAGTTGTAAAACTTAATATAATCTGGATCAAAATCGGTTATACGGCTAAAGTCTCCAACTTCTGTTCCAATACCGTAAAGGTTACCCTCTGAGTCAGGGAATACATGGAACATATCGCCGGCAATCATTTTTAATGAACGAACACCAGTAAGGTTATTCTTCATCCATTTTAGCATCATGGCAGCAACCATTTCTGATTTACCAACACCGCTATCACCAGCAATTTGGACAACAAACATGGCTCCATCTTCCTCTTCAACAGCAAACATTGAACCGTGAACCGGGATACCACCCATATCTTTCACTTTTTCGTTCATAATTGTTAAACGAGGTTTTTTAATGTTACCGTAGTAATCACCTTTATTGGTAAGAGGTGTAACAACAGTTTTAATTTTGCCATTTGGTCCGTTAATATCAAAGTATCCAACACGAGGGAACGATACTACTTTTGTTGGAGCACCATAAAAACAAATAGTGTCGGGTACAAAATTCTTAGCATCTTCAAGTGAAGCATCTTGAATATCAAGCAAACGATAGTTATCAGCCATATATTTCATATAGCTTTTGTGATAAATAAATAGTTCGTTCACCAATCCACCATTGAAAATTTTACAACGGTAGTCTCCCATATCCATATTGGCAGCAAATTTTGCCAGACGGTTTACAAAGAAAGAACCTAAAGGACGCGTATCAAGTATTTTAATGTATTCGTTTGAGTTTTCTTCAGAAAGTGCAAGAGCCTTTTCTTTTGCAGCTTTTTCTTTATCATTAACCAAACGATCTATTCTGTAGAAAGCATATTCACGTTTTTTAGCATCGGTTGCAATTCTTGTATGTGTTTGAACATTCTTTTCAGTTCCAACAACGCCGCATTCTCTCATAATACTAGCAAGCCATTTTAAGCTTCCATTATTATATTTTTCAAGAGGATGGTTTTTAATGTCATAATTCTGATGCACCGAAATACCATGTTGAACCATTTCGTTTATAGCTGAGTTTTGCTGTGCAAATTCAGCCTCGGTTAAATGAATAATTGAATGGGTATATCTGTCGTAATGTTCATTGCTTTTGGTTTGGTTCATTAAATTAATTAAGAACAAAGTAAACCAACGTACCTCACGATGAAGTTTTTCGCCATCAATATTCAATTTACCTAATTCAACGACTTGATTCCAGATATCCTCAATTTCGGCAGGTAACGATTTGTGTAAAAATTCACCAATAATTGCTTCTATCTCCATGTCATCAAGAGCCACTAGCTTACTGTTAAATCGTTCAGCCAATGCTACTACTTTATTATGGAAAAACTCTTTTCGGCTGAGTAAATATAGACGCTTGATTTTTTCATCCGATGAAATTTTAGGATCTAAAACTTTATCGTTAATAAGTTTTTCAATTGAGCCGTAAAGTTTTGAGCCAACAATTATGTCCTTAGCTATAAATTCATCGTAAATATTTATAGATAAATGTTTTAGTAAATAGGCCGCATCAATGTTCGATGTTTTTTTGCCGGTTATCCATTTAAATTTTTCAAGACCTTTATTAACCAATTCCATTAATGATGGTTCAGCCGGATCGTTTTCAAATGGAAGGTTGAAATGCAACATAAGCTCTTGAATATGCTTACGTAATACCATATTAACACCTTCTAGGCGAGCAATATCATCAGCATGTTTTCCGGTACTGTTTATTGCTAAAACTTTTGTTTTGGCAGGCGAGAATAGAATTCTTTCCATTTCAATTAAAATTTCAGCTATTATAACATCGTCCTCAGGGGCATCCAGAATATAATCGGTTGGTTGGTAATTAAGTTTTGCAGTAATATATTTAAGCAAGGTTGATTTACCATAGCGTGCCAAAACTTTTCCAAAATCAAGGTGCTTGATCATAGGAATATTTTTGTAAATCTGAGGCAGCATATTTTCATAAATCGAAGTAAATGCAACACTGCGAATAAAGCTTGTTAAGTCGGTACATTTTCCAACCTCTTCTGAAAACTCTATAACTGAGTTTTTCGAGCTTCCAATTGTATTAATGCTTACCCCACTCATTCCTGCTGATGCATGATATAGTGTCCAAACATTATTAATACGCAATGAGTTGCTTAGGGTCTTTATCAAGTCACGAACCATATGGAAATCTTCCAAAACCTGGCGCATGAAAATTCTGTCCGATTTTGCTTCAAATAGTTTTGAGAGTAATTTATCGCTACTTAATTCTTTATTCTTAACATCATTTTTCGCATTATAGAATTGCAACCAATATTTTAATACTATTTCAAGCGCATTTTTAAATTCTTTGCGGAAAATATCATATCCTTTTTCAGTTCCATCAAGGTAATCTCCCATTGAGAATCGCAGGAAGCCCGTTTGATATGGAATTACTGCAATGCCTCTTTCTTCGGCTAATTTTTTAGTAAATTTCTCAAGATCTTGATAGCTAAAGAAATCTTTCAACTGAATATTGAATAAGAAAGAGCCGTCTGAAGCTATTATCTTAGCATGTTCGCCTGCCTCGCCACTTAATAATTCAGTAGCTGTTTCTTTAGCAATTTTGAGGCGTAATAGGGCTTCGTTTCTAAAGTTTTTATTTACACGGAACGCATTAATATCCTTAACCAATTGTTTTTGATAGTACGTAAAGAATGGTTCATCAAGGTATTTAAAGTCATCGGGTAACTCAAGTACATCAAGTTTATCAAGCGAAACCAATTCGTTCAATAAGAACATGTGAAGAGGGCTTCCTTCAAAAGGGGAGAAGCGAAGCAACTCTTTTGAGCTCTTTGAATTTTGCTTGCGACGGTAACTATCAATTTCAGCAATTATGTAGGTTTCTATTCGCTGTTTAATTTTATTACGCGATGCATTTTTAGGTAAGCGCTCTTCTAAATTATCTTTAATAGATTTTGATAGTTGAGCAGTTTCTAAAATATTTACAAGCATAAATAGTGAATTGGTATTACCACTTTCTACACTATTTTGTTTATGTGCGAAATCTATCACATCTTTTTTTGCAGGAGAAGCTACAAGTGAACCTAAACGGTCGCCTGTTGCACCTAAATTCTTGGTAGTTGATATTGATGAAACAAAATTAATACGCGCATATTGCTGGTTTAAATTGTTCATTACATATTTTGAAATAGTACGCCATTTTGGCTCAATTTCACTACTTATTTTTACAGAGTCGTTATAAGCCTCATCTAAGAACAAGGTAATTTTGCTGGTACTTACCGATTTTAGGAAGCGTAACATACTCTGGTTGTTAAAATCAGAATATCCCGATGGGTTCGATGGATCATTAATAACAATGGTTAAGTTTTCACAGAAACTGTCCCAAAGATTGCCTGACTCGTCGAATACCTGAAAGGTATTTTTCATACGATCCAATCGTGTGGTAAGGCGATCGTAATCAATACGTCCTTCTTCATCAATACCAATCTCCATATCAAATGGGTTAATATCGAAACGATCAGTTGGGAATAAATCCATGTATTCCCATGACGAATATTTGTTGAAAAGAATGTATGGTTTTAGCGTTTTATCTTCTTTGCCAAACAATACATCGCGAATAATCATCTGAACATCGTCAGATATTGATGTTTTATTTAAGTTAGATAAACTGCTAATGAATTCTTTTACAATATCTTGATCTTTTTTGCTTAGAGCATTGAATTTTTCAAAAATGCCTAAGTCAATTAAGAAATTTGAGAAACGACCTTTGTTGTCGGCATCGTTTTCGGCTTTAATTAAATACTCTTTATATTTTTCTAGGAATAAGTTAATTCCAAAGTTTTTATGAAAATGATTTTTCAGCGTACGCTGAAAAGTATCAGGAATAATATCAAGAATTACTCTGCAACGATCGATAATGGCTTTATCAACAGGCTTTAATTTGCGCTGTAATAAGTATTCACCATAAGTTTTAATTTGATTACGTCCACCTCCTTCAACAATGGTTGCAATTTCAATTTCTTTGTTATCTGAATAGAAATATTTTTTGGTTCGGTCTTCAAATTCTTGAATTAATTGTTTGTTTTGTTTTTTAAGAGTTTCGGCTGAAGTGCAATTCAAAATCATATCGATATAATCACGAAGTTTTTCAAGAGAATAACGGTCTTTCAAAATTTGACGTGAAAATTCATCGAATTTAAATAGAACAATATCTTTTTCAAGATTATTTGTTGCACCTAATTGTTCCTTTTTAAGTAGGTCAATTTCCGTGTTATAGTCATTAATTTTTCCTTGAATAAGTGATTTGAAATGCTCTAAGTTTTTGGTGCTTACTTTTTCGAGAATTAGGCGTAGGTTTAGCTGACTATTTGCCAATGCACCCAATTTTTTGGTATGTACTTTATTTAGTGTTTGTACAATTTGATTATGTAGGCAGAAAATTAAGCTTGTATTGGTGCTTTTAGAAAGATCTGAAGCATCAATAAAAATCATGCGTGTTAATAGTGGGAACCACTTTGGGTTATTGAACAAGTTTTTACGCATATGAGGAATGCGAATTACAAAAATTGAAGTGGTATCTTCTTTTACAGTGTTAAAAAGAGTTTCTTCATCAGTAAAGGTTAGATCTTGAACAATTACTGGATTAAATAATTCTTCCTTAATTAGTTTAACTGCGGTATCAGAGCTTCCACTTACCACTGTCTTCAAGAATCCATTTAGTCCTTTAAAGTTAATGGTTTGCTCGCTACGCGTTAGGAAGTCGGTTTTTTCTGCTGCTGTAGTATAATGCGAACTTTGAACCACCATTTGGTCAAATACGTCTAGCAAATAATTCCACTGCGCTTCTTCAACTTCATCTTTAATTCCAAGAACTTCACGAAATTTACGCAATTCAGAAACCTGATCTCCTAATAAAATGGTATACCTAAAGTTTAGGTTTCTTTGGGTAACAGGAGGAGTTCCAACTGAATAGTCGTGAGTATTTAATATATTTTTTGCTTGTTTTTGTTCTTCTTCATTAATAGCTTCAGTATCAATTAGCGATACTAACCTTTGGCGGAAAACATTTTTCTTTGAACGGTACTCAAAAGCTTTCGATTCTTCATGAGGAAAAATCATTAAAGAAACATCGGTATACCCTGGTATTGCTTCTTTAAGTTCTAAAAGCTGGCGATCGATCTCTCTCTGCTGTAAAATAGGATCATCAGGCTCGTCGTAGCAGAGTCGGGTAAAAGATTTTAAATTATCGATAATGTGCCTTGGTAAAAAGTTTTCGGCTCTTTGCCCTAATGATTGGTATAAATCGATAAAATCGCGAACTTCTTGGCGTAGCTTTAGCTTTGGTTTCCCTACAATTCTCATATTAGCGTTATTTATTTGCAATAGGCTTCACATGCCTATTGTTATTTTTAATCAGTTATAAAATCTTACAAAAATAACGATTAATATTGAATTGAACTTAGCAATAGCCAGTGTAAAATCATTAATTAATCCTTATTTTCTTAATTGCGGTTACAAAATTAGAACATTTTATGATATTTTAAATTAAAAAATTTAAAAAAAATGCCTGATTAGTTAAAGATGTTAACAAAAAGACTCTTTTTAGTTTTAATATGTAAGTAATATGGGTAAAATATTTTAATTTGGTTGTAACGGGTTTTACTTTAATAAAGCGCAGTCATTCAGCAATATAACTATATATTTTTTTGATTTTGTTGCTACAAATCTCTTTCTAAGTCATTTTTCTTCATATTAAAAAGTTTAAATATTTGTGTTTGCATCTCATTAAGTTCGGTTATCTTAATGCTGTTAACATTTCGTCCCAAGTCTAAGGTTACAAGCTTTATATCTTTGAGTTCCTCAAGCATGTCGCCAAAGGATAATCGATTGTTTGTTTCTTTGTTACTTAATTTCATGAAAGGAAATATTTTATCCTCCATTTCTTTGATAATGGCATAAGAAAACATTGAGAGCAGAACATGTCCGCAAGTTTGAGCTTTGTTACGATGATAAACAGGACGTATCTGGATATTATCGCTCTTGAAGTCACGAAATGCGTGCTCAACATTTTGTAAGTTTTTGTATTGTTGCCGAACTTCTTCTTTTGGCATTTCTTCTTTTTGTATATTGGTACAGACAACATATTTCCCTGCAAGTTTTTTTGATTGTTGGAATTTCTCTGCTTTAAAATCTACTATAAATTTATCATTGCTTATTTCTGTAATTTCGTAGTACTTTTTCATCTTTCGCTTGGACAATATTCTTTCGATGCGCAATTTGAACCCATCGAGTTTTTTTTCGGTAAAACCTGTAACTAGTTTTTTGTTTTTATGCCCATTTTCAAGTTTTTCTACATTCTCCATGTTTTGCCTTCGTCGTTTTTCCCAAGATGCTTTTGCTTCTGATATCTCATCATCAACAAATCCACGGATTATTTTTAAGTAAGTCAAACCATTTTCCTGAAGCTCTTTATTTACAGATAATACGTATCTCTCCCCTTGATATTCCACCTCTGCCAAATCATTACTGAACAATTTTAATTGGATAACATTCTGGTCTAATAAGTTGTCTATTTCTTGCACGGTCAAACCTGTTATGTAATGAATCCCTTTTCTGTCCGCTTCATTCAACTCTTCCAGATTGTAGCGGATTTTCATGCCCCGATCCCCAACAAATATAATTTGCTCTGTATTAAACTCTTCTTTAATGTTTTTTATTTGGTTTAATACTGTTAAGTGATCGTTAATATTGCCTTCAAAAACTTCTATCTTCAACGGAAAGCCTTCACTATCGGTGATTAAACCGATGTTAATTTGCATCTTCCCTTTTTTCTTGTCCCGGTTGTAGCCAAATGCCGCAAGTTCGTTTTGGGTTCCTTCAAAATAAGTACTGGTTATATCGTACAAATAAACTTCTTTATGTTTGGCTTTATTGTACAAGAACCACTTACGCTCTATATCTTTTTGAGAATAGTTGGCTTGTGCCAAAGCGAAATACAGATCGTCAACTTTTAGGTTTTTAATATCCAACCCAAGTTTTGTGCAAATCATTTCGTTGCGTTTTAGCCAATTAAAAATGCCAAGTTTACTTCCTCTTGTAATTATTTTGCCAATTATTATTGCTTTTAAAATTGCCGCCTGTTGGGGTAATATTTTTTCCAGAGTTTGACTAATGCGCAATTTGTTAAGTAGGTGTATTAGTATATATGCAAGTCCGTAATCAATGGATTTTTTAACAACAATGTCCTTGGCGACAACTAATGCGCCTTTACCATGTTTCAAAACATTCTCAATAGTAAGAACAAGTTCCGATGGCATATGTGAAAGATTTGCTTCAACTTTTGTTTTAATTTTGCCTTCCTGTCGATATTTGCTGCAGAGCAGGGTTGAAGTATATGTCTTGTCATTTTTACCTGCTGCCTTATTTCTTTGTATGTACATATTGCAAAGATATGTATTAGTTCCTACAATTACAAATACATATATAATTCATATTTAACATATTACATGTATTAATTAAATATAGTTTAGTTGCTACATATATCAATAATAATGAGCTTGTTGATTGATAGATAGGGATTTACTGAAGTAAAACCCGTTGTAAGGTGAGATAATAAGTTGAAGCTATTAATAGAGAATAGATGGTTAGATTTTTCGATAGGAGTAATGTGACAAATTGTACAAACCTGAAATCAGGTTAATTGTAAATAGTATTATATACTGCATAAATACTTGAAAAGGCAAAATAGATCGAATTGTTATTCCCTATTTAAGGCATCGCTGTAGTTTTATTTGGTTAAAAAAAAAGCAACCTCAAAATGAGATTGCTTTTTATATTTAAAATATTGTTTATTATCTAGGAATTGGTAAATACCAATTTTCTTTGTCCATCAACTTATCTTTTACCAGTTTAGCCGTTTCTGCATCGTCAAATTTTGAAGCAACTTTATCAGCTAAATACGATTCGTCTCCAGTCCCTTTTTTAATTCTTCTTTCAGCAACTCTAACTAAATCAAACCATCTTTTACCTTCAAAGGCAAGTTCTTTGGCACGTTCAGCAATAATTAAATCTTCAATTGCTTCAACGCCATCAGCTGTTACATCTGCCAAATATACTCTACCACGCACACCTGCATTTGCTGACCATTTAGAATATTCACCTGGTCTGTCAGTCATGCCACCCAAGCCTTTATTTAGAAGAGCAAGAGCAAGAGCACTTTCGCCATTTCTATTAAGCGCTTCAGCGAGTAACAAATGAATGTCAGCAGCCCTATATAATATAACATCGGCACCATGAGGCAATTCTGTATCTATCGAGTATTTGTTTATAAAATAGTCACCTGAAGCAGTAGTATCATAGCTAGCCCCAAGTCCTCTATAAACATCTGCCGGGTCACCGTTCTGCTGTGTTTCATTTTTAAATGCGTCTATTAAAATTGCAGTAGGTTTTACATCCGGCTTAAAAGATTGGTGCATCCATTGTTCAAGCGTGTTGCCCTGCCCGGTTACGAAAGAATATCGCACCTTAGTGCGAACTGTTGTATTTTGATCCTCAGAGTTAATGAAAATATTTTTCCAACTTTCCTCTTGAAAAACATTGTCTACCATATACCATATATTGCTGCCGGTTTGAGCAAATGCAGGACCATCAATGGAATATTTTAGATATTTAACGGCATTTGCATAATCACCTTTTTCTAAATAAAGTTCACCAAGCAAAACATAGTGATCAATATCATATCTATAAATATCCTCTTCGCTATAAAAGGGCAAGAGTTCACTAATAAGGCGATCAAGAGTTTGACTCTTTGAAAGATATTCAGGAGCTTTTGAAGGATCATCAGCATCTACTATTGCTACTTCACCATTCAATCTAACTAGATTAAAATAGGCCCAGCTTCGCAGAGTAACTAGTAGCCCATTATAGGCTTCGAAAGCGAGTGAATCAAAATCACGATCTATCTCCAAAACTTGTGGTAAATAAGGGAGCATTTCATTAATATTAATGATCATTTTATAATAATTAGAAGGATCAAAATATTTATTATCTGATGTGAGTTCATGCCTATTAATATCAATCATATCACGATCAGCATATTCTGTTATATCCATTTGGTCAGAGCGTAAACCATCAACCAAAACATGGTTTTCTGCAATGTCTTGAAGGTGAGCCTTACATCCCAGATAAGATAGATCAACATCTTCATATGATTTGTAATGTTGGTCTGGAGTGATGCGAGCTCCCATTTCAGCTTCAAAAAAATCATCGCTGCATGAAGCAAAAAGACTAACAACTAATGCTGAAATGGCTATATGCCTGGTAAAGTATTTAATTTTATTCATCGTTTTAGGTATTTACAAGCTTAATTGAATTCCAAATATTATTGATCGGGCTAATGGAAGTTTTCCATAATCGATGCCCATATAGTACGGATCACTTTGGTACATACTTTCTGGATCGTATCCGGTGTATTTTGTCAAAGTTAATAAGTTAGTTCCGGTTACATAAAAAGTAGCTTCCTTTTCTAACATAAATACTCGTGGAGTTTTATAACTAACCATAAATTGCTTCACTCTGAGGTATGATCCGTCTTCAATCCATCTGTCAGAAAATACATTATTTCCATTAGGATCGCCAATAGCTGCCTTAGGTAATGTAGTATTAGTTGATCCGGACTGCCATCTGTCTAATACATCAATGCTTTGGTTAGCATAGCTATCCATAGAAGAATTTTTATATTTTACATAGTTGAATACATCATTCCCAACACTATAGGTAAATATGGTTGAAAATGTAAATCGCTTATAGGTTAAAGCACCAGACAGTGAACCAAATAAATCAGGGTTTGGATTACCAATAATTTGTTTGTCATTCTCGTTAATAGTACCATTACCATCAACATCAACAAAAGAAACATCGCCGCCACCCATTGGTTTACCTGCTGGCCCAATCATGCCACCAGCGGCGGCATCTGTACTGTAAATCCCATTGGTTTTAAATCCGTAAAAAGCATTTAAAGGATTATCAATTGATGCAATGTATTCGGCTCCTGGAACTTCAGTTATAATTGATTCAGTTTCTGGATTTATAAAGTCAAGCTTTTTTACTTTACTCGCTTGGTAAGTTACTGAGGCATCAACAACCAATACTGATTCACCAAGAATCCAACGACCGTCTGTAGCCAATTCAACTCCATTTATAGCAAGCGAACCGCCATTGTCATAATAATCAGTAAAACCATAGTTATAAGGCAAGTCCTGATTTATTATAAGATTATTAACTCTTGACATATGATAATCAAGATGTATATTGTAAGCCTTTTTGTTAAATGATAAATCAAAACCTGTATTAACTGAAAATTTCTTTTCGGCCGATAAATCTTCATTGGTAATATAATCGCGAACAGGTACTCCTAAGCCCGTGTAATTTCTACCAGTGTAGGTAGTTTTTGAGCGCAGATATGCACTACTGAACATATTACCGGTTTGCGAAATTGAAGCTCTCAATTTTAAATCGTTTATCCATGCGGGTAAATTAATTGACTCTGATGAGCTTACACGCCAAGCACCAAAAATTGAAGGATAGAAATTATAGCGATTTTTCTTGTTAAAAGCGGAAGAACCATCAAAAGACAATGATGCCCTAAGATAGTATTTTTCGTCAAATTGATAATTCACATCCGCAAAAACTGACATCCAGTTTAGCGAGCTTATTTCTCCATCATTTGATCTAAGGTAGCTGTACTGACTGCCAGCTCCCAGACTTCTAAAATCATCGGAAGCAGTATTTAAATCGACAGCGTAGTTATTTTTATAAAGATTGTTCATGGTACGTAAACCACCATAGGCAACAATGTGATGGTTTTTGTTAAAGGTGTTTTTATAGGTTAAAGTTGTATGATTTTGAGTCGATCTAAATTCAGTAACCATATCCATTGGGTTATTTTTAGCTGAATCTAGCTGTACAAGCCCAACATTTGGAACAAAAATGTTCTGTCGGTCGTTATTTACACTAATTCCAATAAGGTGTGATACTGTAAAATTCGAGTTTATTACATAACCAGCTTTTACAGAGCTTAATAATTGGAAACTACGGGCTGAACCTAGTGAATTTTGTATTATAGCAGCAGGGTTACTTATATTAAAGTCACCAACATCATCAATAGGATATAAAGTTGAACCATCAATTGGACTTCTTTCATTGGGGAACATCATAGGTGATTTTTGTAAACTCGCTACAATTGGGTTTCTTTCTGATGTTGGACCCATGTTTGATAAGTAGGTATCTGATAGTGACAATTTTGTATTAGGAACAATATAAAGATTCTTTGAAATATTAACCTTCCCATTTAAACGAAGATTGTATCTAGATGAATTCCATTCATCGTAAGCAGCACCGTGTCGTGTGTATCCTGATGATATGTTATATGTGGCTATGTCATCACCCCCGGTTAAATAAATGTAATACTTTTGCAAAGCAGATGGTCGAGACAATTCTGATTGCCAATCGGTATTGTTGTTATAACGATAGTATTCCAGATCGGAACTGCCACCATTTAACCATGATGGAGCGCTAGAACTTTTCCCTTCGCTTGCAAGCAAATCTGTATAATAATTTTTAAATTGACCTGCATCCATTACATCTTGCTTAGCAAATGGGAATGAAATACCGCCATACATTTTTACTAAAATTGCAGCACTGGTGTTATCACTTTCGGCTGTGTTAATATTTATAACTCCGTTTGAACCGGCACTTCCAAGATAGCCTTCACCAGCCTTAATAACTGAAATGTTAATAATATCATCCACATCAATCAAATCCATAGGGTTTAAACTATGCCCCTCAATAATTTGATTGTTGGGATAATTAATTTCGTGAATCATACCATCAATAAATACTAAAGGCTCGTTACGAGCATATATCGATGAAATTCCGCGTAAATTAATCCATGATTTATGGCCTGCCATTCCTGAATGTTCTATCATATGCATACCTGCAGCTTTCCCAACCATGGTCTGATCGAAAGAAGAAGAAGCTGAGTTTTCAAATACGGAATTAGACAGCAATGTTACTGCATTGGTAGCATTTTTTAATTTTTCTGTACCAAATGGTGTTGTATAAACTTCATCGTCAGAATTGTATTTAAGTTCAGTTAGATACACAATAATTTCTTTTTCCCCACTGGTGTAATACTCGGTAGTATGATACCCAGGATAACTAAAGGTTAATACTTCAGCTTTAGAAGGTAGTTCTATGATAAATTTACCTTCAATATCGGAGTTTGTAAATTCACCATTAGAAGCAACCGATAATACGGCTCGCGTAATAGGAATACCTGATCCCGATTCTAATATTGTACCGGAAACAGAGTACTCGTTTTCCTGAGCTAATAAACCGTTTAGGCTAGCTATAAGGGTAATTAGTAAAATACTAAGAAACCGAACGGGTTGGTTAAAATTTGTCATGTAATCGGAATTTAATTGTTTGTGATCTATATTGTTATTTATTTAATTTGGCTTTACCTTTTTTATAATTATGATTTATATTTGAGGTACTGATGTTTTAAATTGGTGTAAATCTTATCCTATCCCACCAAATACTACTACTTGTATTTGTTTTTAATTTTAGAGTATGCTCTTCTGTTTCAGTAAAAATAATAGGTTCAAGTAATTCAGTATAATCATTCCAAGTAAATGTTGCGTTCAAATCTATTTCTCTAAAAAAAACCCCATCAATATACATTGATACATTACCGCCTCCAAACCAATACGGATTTAATACATAAGTACCTTTTCTTATCTTAGGTAAGGTTAATTCAATCCACCAGTGACCAGTTAGAGATAAACCATCAGTATCCCAGAATGCATCTTCGTTTTTAAAATAGTACAATAAATATTCTGCATCCCATTTTATTTTCTCAAAAGTATTTTGGCCATCGTAAAAACGTTCGTAA
>JAQICC010000174.1 GCA_027858735.1 Salinivirgaceae bacterium | reverse complement strand
GCTGCAAGCTTTACCATTGATGCCATAGGGGACGCAAATGTTAATGAGAATAATGCCTACACCGGAGCAACACCTTCATTAAGCGGCGATACGCCCATTGGCAGTGTAACTTATAGTTTCGGAGGAAGCGATGCTTCTGATTTTACGATCAATGCTACGACAGGTGTTGTAAGCATGGTAGCTCGTAACTATGAAAATGCTGAAGATGCCAATACCGATAATGTTTATGAATTGAGTATAACCGCCACCGATGCCGATGGTAATGATGATACAGAAGCCTGGACAGTAACTGTAAATGATGTTATAGAAGTAGCTAATTTTACCATTGATGAAATTGTAAATTTAAATATTAATGAAAATAGTGTTTATACAAGTGTTCTGCCATCGATATCAGGACCTTCAATCGGAAGTTTAACCTATACCTTAGGAGGAGCCGATGCATCAGATTTCACCATCAATGCATCCAATGGCATAGTAAGTATGGTTGCCAGAGATTATGAAAGTGCAGCAGATGCCAATACCGATAATATATATGAATTAACCATTACCGCTACTGATGCTGATGGCAATGATGATACAGAAGGTTGGACAGTAACCGTAAATGATGTTATAGAATCAGCTACTTTTACCATAAATGCCATTGGCGATGCAAGTGTAAATGAAAATTCTGTTTACACCGGAGCAACCCCTGCATTAACCGGCGATTCACCAATCGGAAGTTTAACTTACACCTTAGGAGGAGCGGATGAATCAGATTTCACCATCAACGCATCTAATGGCATAGTAAGTATGGTTGCCAGAGATTATGAAAGTGCAGTAGATGCCAATACTGATAATATATATGAATTAACCATTACCGCCACTGATGCTGATGGCAATGATGATACGGAAGATTGGATAGTAACTGTAGTTGATGTTATTGAAGTTATAAGTTTTAGCATCGATGAAATTGCGAATGTTTCAGTAAACGAAAATGGCACTTATGTTACACTGGCTCCAACCATTACTGGAAGCCCAATTGGAATAGTTACTTATTCATTGACAGGTGCAGATGTAGCGGAATTTACTGTTAATGCTTCTACAGGAGTCGTTAACATGGCATCTCATAATTTTGAATTACCTACCGATGCCGATCTTGATAATGTCTATGAAATATCTGTAATTGCAACAGATGCGGACGGCAATACCGATGATGAGCCATGGACACTTACTGTAATTGATGTAGAAGAAGAATCGAATTTTACTATAAATCCCATTGACGATTTTGATCTTGATGAAAACGCTGCCTATATAAGTGAAACTCCTGTTTTGTCTGGCGACACTCCTATAGGAAATTTTAGTTATGCTATATTTGGAGATGATGCAAGTGCTTTCTCAATTGATATGAATTCTGGTGTAGTAACAATGGTTGCCAGAAACTATGAAAATCCTGAGGATGCCGACCTAAATAATATTTATTCCTTAACGATTATAGTAACCGATGATGATAATAATTCTGATAGCGAAGATTGGCTGGTAACTATTCAGGATTTGGTTGAAATAGTAGATTTTAATATTCAAGAAATTATAGATGTAAATGTTAATGAAAATAGTGCCTATACAAGTGAAACTCCTGTAATTTCAGGTACACCTGTTCCAACTTTAACCTATTCCTTGGGCGGCGCTGATGCATCAGACTTTAGCGTTAATCCAACTACGGGAGTTGTTGATATGATTGCACAAAGTTTTGAAAATCCGGTTGATGCAGATTCAAATAATGTATATGAATTAACCCTTATTGCTATTGATGGGGATGGTAACTCCGATATTGAAAACTGGACGGTTACCATTCTTGATGTACCTGAAATATCAAACTATACTATTGCTGAAATAAATGATTCCACGGTTGTTGAAGGCTTTGCTTATGTTAGTAATAAACCGGTAATTGTAGGAGTTCCTATCGGGAATATAACTTATAGTTTATCTGGAATTGATTCCGATGATTTTACCATCGATGCCGATTCCGGTATTGTTAGCATGGTAGCGAAAGATTATGAGAATCCAACTGATGCCGATTTGGACAATAGATATATGTTAACTATCAATGTAGTTGACGCAGATAATAATTCTGATAGCGAAGATTGGATAGTTGAAGTGAAATTGGATACGGATAATGATGGTATCCCGGATGACATAGATACGGATGATGATAATGACGGCAATCCTGACACTACCGATCCTCACCCATTAGTTCCTACTGCACTTAACGATGTATTGGTTGTAACAATGGGAGAAACAGAATCAGTCAATATTCTTTTGAATGATGACTTTTTACCAGGAGCTGATATATATCTTGCTGATTTAGGCACAGGCACAGGCACAGGTACAGTATCTCTTGATCCGCTAACAGGATTAATGACCTATACTCCCAATGCCATTGAAGAAGGTTTAGAGGTTACCATAGATTACCAAGTTTGGAATTTTGGAGATACTCCTGAAGTGCATGCCGAAGCTACTGTTACTATTACAGTAAATACAGATGTGCATCCGGTTGCTAACCCCTTATCTCTAGCAGCGGAATACGAAACGCTAACAAACATTAATGTGCTTTATAATGATACCGGTTTAGACAATGAACCCATAACCGTAAGCATTAGTACACCTCCTCTTGCAACAGAAGGAAAAGTGGAATTAAATGGCAATACATTTGATTTTACACCAGCTAACGGATTTAGCGGCACTACAACCTTTAAGTATAAAGTTACCGATGCTGATACCGATACCGATAGCGCATTGGTTACCGTAACAGTTCTACCCTATGGAGTAGTTAATCATCTACCTATTGCAGGCGATGTTAGTGCCACTACCCATATGAACACCCCAAAAGTAATTGATGTAATGAGTTATGTAACTGGCTTGGAAGACGGGTTTGACAGCTTGGCAATCCATTCTGAACCAAGCCTTGGTATGGCAAAAATTAACGACGACAATACCATTACCTATACACCTGAAAATTTGTTTATTGGTCAAATAACTTTTGCCTACCGTGCTGTCGATCTTCATGGAGATTGGGATTCAGCACTTGTTACAGTTGATATTATTGAACGACCAAATGCCATTCCTGTAGCCAAAGATGATCGCGTGGCAGCCAGCTTTAATACCCCACGAGCAATTGAAGTATTGCATAACGATACCGGTTTGGAAGATGTTCCTATTATTGTTTCTGTATCATTACTTCCCGATCCACTACAGGGTAAAACATTAGTAGTTGATGACACCATTATAACCTTTACTCCAGCTCAGGATTTTATTGGCTCCGCCACTTTTGAATATACCATTACCGATGCCAATGGCGATTCGGATAACGCCACGGTTACTGTAACTGTGAAAGAAGGTATTAATATTGAACCTCTTGCTATAAACGATACGGTAGAAACCTACATGAATACAGCCATTAATATAGATGTTCTGAATAACGATACCGGTCTTGAAGAAGGACTTGATACCCTAATTATCAAAAGGAAACCGGCTTTTGGTCAGGCTATTGTTAATAATGATTTGACCATTACTTATACTCCGGCTAATTATTATAAAGGAACGCAAACATTTACCTACGAAATTTCTGATGTTGATAGCGATTTCAGTTTGGCTACCGTTGTGGTTAAGGTCATTGAAAAACCAAACTTTGTGCCAGTAGCTGTTGATGATGAAAGAGCTACAGCCATTAATACAGCAAGGAAAATCAAAGTACTGCTTAACGATACCGGACTTGAAGATGGCGGTATTGTAGTTACAAGCACCTCAATGTTGCCATCGAATGGTGGTATTGTGGTAAATATTACCGATAATACCATTACCTATACTCCAAATACCGATTATTTAGGTTACGATAGCTTTGACTATAGTGTTTGTGATAAGCATGGCGATTGCGATACCGCAACTGTAACCATGGATGTGAATCTGACTAATGCCATACCATTGGCCTTTAATGATACGGTTTCAACTTACATGAATACCGGTTTCGATGTAAATGTACTAACCAACGATTTAGGTTTAGAAGATGGTTTGGATACCTTATACATTAAACTTCAGCCAAAACATGGCGCTGTAGTTGTGAACGCCGATAATACTTTAAGTTACACTCCGGCAAACTGGTATGTGGGAACTGATAGTCTGCACTATGTTATTGCTGATGAAAATGGTGACCCTGACATGGCAACGGTAATTATCACCATTAGTGAAAGGCCAAATTTTGTGCCGCTTGCCGTAAACGATCGCAGAGGTGCATCAATTAATACAGCCGTTACAGTTGATGTATTATTCAACGATACCGGACTTGAAGATGGCGGCATTATAGTTACAAACACTACAACTCCAACAAATGGATTAATAGTAGTAAATGGTGATAGTACGATTACTTATACACCAAATGCCGATTATTTAGGCACCGATACTTTCAATTACAGGGTTGCAGATGCTGATGGTGATGCTGATACCGCAACAGTAACAATAACCGTTAAATTCCATAACTACGAACCTGTTGCAGTGAACGATACGGCTACAACCCAAATGAATCATTCCGTAGCCATTAATGTGCTGAATAACGATACCGACCTTAACGATGGTGTCGATTCGGTAGGTATATACAGCCAGCCTAAAAATGGGGCGGTAGTTGTGAATGCTGATCATACGGTAACTTACACCCCTTATAATTGGTATGTGGGTACCGATGCCTTTGAATATGTGGTGGAAGATACTGAAGGCGACAAAAGTGTTGCCGAAGTTTTCATAACCATAACAAGCAAACAAAATGCCATTCCGGTAGCCGTTGACGATTCAAGAGGTACTGCCATTAATAAGTCTGTTGTTGTCGATGTGCTCATCAACGATTTAGGTCTTGAAGATGGTGGCATTGTTGTAAGCTCAGGCACACCACCTGCTAATGGTACACTTGAGGTTAAAACCGACAATACCATTACCTACACACCAAACACCGACTACTTAGGCACCGATACCTTTACCTATTCAGTGTGCGATTCTGATAATGAATGCGACAACGCCACAGTTACCATTGAGGTTAACGAAACCAACGCAGAACCACTCGCTGTAAACGATACAGTTATAACCAATATGAATACGGCTATAATGGTTAATGTGCTCCAAAACGACCTTGGTCTGGAAGATGGAATTAAGCAAGTAACTATTTTCAGCGATCCATTGAACGGTAGTGTGGAAGTCAATACTGTTGATCATACCATTACATATACACCGGCAACCTGGTATTTGGGAACCGACAGTTTAAAATATATGGTGGAAGATATCCATGGCGATAACAGTATTGCTACGGTTTATATAACCATTCAAACCAAACCAAATGAAGTACCGATAGCTGTTGACGATTCTCGCGGAACATCAATAAATACAGCTCGTATTGTTGATGTATTGGTGAACGATTTAGGATTAGGTGATGGAGGTATCGTGGTTGAAGCAATTACTGATCCTGCTAATGGCACAGTTTTAGCAAATTCCGATAATACCATTACTTATACTCCTAATACCGATTATTTGGGTACCGATACCTTTAATTACCGTGTGCTTGATGATGATGGGGAAGGAGACACCGCAAGCGTAACCATTTATGTACTGGAATTTAATTCCATTCCTGTTGCCATCAATGATGCTGCAACTACTATAATGGATACAAAAGTTCGTGTGAATGTGCTTAACAACGATACGGGACTTGAAGATGGTGTTGATTCACTAAGTATTTACACAGCGCCACTTAATGGTACGGCTGTTGTAAATGCCGACCACACCATAACTTATACTCCGGCTCGCTGGTATGTGGGTGTCGATAGTCTGGTTTATATGGTGGAGGATAAACAAGGCGATTGCGGCAAGGCAACTTTGATCATCACCATTAATGCTAAACAAAATGCTGTTCCCGTTGCGGTTGACGATAGCAGGGCAACCAGCATCAATAGTCCTTTATTGGTTGATGTATTATTTAACGATTATGGTCTTGAAGATGGTGGAATTGTTGTAACACCTGTTAGTAATCCGGTCAATGGAAGCATTGCTGTAAATAGCAGTAATGTTGTTATTTATACTCCCGCAGCTGATTATTTGGGATTTGATAGTTTCGAATACCGCGTTTGCGATGCCGATGGTGATTGCGACACTGCAAAAGTAAGCATTGAAGTTAAAGAAAATAATGCCGTTCCTACTGCGCTTAACGATACCGTTTCAACATTTATGAATACCGATTTGGTGGTTCATATTTTGAATAATGATATTGGTTTGGATGATGGTTTGGAAAGCATAACCATTCATCAACAACCTGTAAATGGAACCGTAACGGTAAATTCCGATAATTCCATAACTTATAGTCCGTATAAATGGTATTTGGGTTCTGATAGCCTACAATATGTTGTCACTGATTTAAATGGTGACCTTGGATTGGCAAGCGTTTACATTAGCATTACGGAAAAGCCTAATTATCTTCCAGTAGCGGTTGATGATTCAAGAGGAACAGTGATTAATACTCCGGTAATTGTCGATGTTTTAATTAACGACTCTGGATTGGATGATGGTGGAATTATACTGTCAGCTTTATCTACACCAGCAAACGGAACCATTGTTGTTAATGCTGGCAATACCATATCGTATACACCTGATACCGATTTCTTAGGCACCGATAGCTTTACTTATAGAGTAGCTGATGCACAAAACGATTCTGATTCAGCTATAGTTACTATAAATGTAAAACTTACCAATGAAATTCCTGTGGCAGCGAACGATTCCGTTGCAACAGAAATCAATATCCCGGTGAATGTGAATGTTCTGGCAAACGATTCTGGTCTTGAAGATGGCGTAATGGGAGTTTATGTATTTACTCAGCCACAGCATGGTAAAACGGTAGTAAATGCCAATAAAACCATAACTTACACTCCAAGCTCTTGGTTTGTAGGTAATGACAGTTTAAAATATCTAGTTAACGATGTTGATGGTGATTATTCAATGGCAACGGTTTATGTAACCGTAAGCCAAAAACAAAACCATATACCTGTAGCCCTTGATGATAAGCGTGCTACCGCAATTAACCTACCGGTTGAAATCGATGTATTATTTAACGATACCGAACTTGAAGACGGTGGAATTGTAGTGGAAGCAACCACATTACCCACTAATGGCAATATTATAGTCAATATTGACAATACCATTACTTATACACCTAGCACTGATTACTTAGGCGAGGATAGTTTCAATTATCGCGTTTGCGATGCCGATGGCGATTGCGATACGGCTACGGTAACAATTAATGTAAAGAAAACCAACGCAGTACCTGATGCTGTGAATGATTCGACCATTACCTTCTTGAATATTCCAGTTTCAATTGATGTATTATTAAATGATTCAGGACTTGATGATGGTTTATTGGGTATTTCTATAGCTACAAATCCAAACAATGGAATAGTGAAAGTAAATGCCGATAAAACCATTACCTATATACCGGCAAATTGGTATGTTGGTAGCGATGAATTTACCTATACATTAATAGATGTTGATGGCGATTATGATGTGGCAAAAGTAGTAGTTGATATTCGGGAAACCAATATGGCACCGGTTGCCAATAACGATGCATATTCCGTAAATGAAGGTGATACCTTAACCATATCAGCATCTGGCATTTTAGCAAACGATATTGATGAAGAGGGTAAGGAGCTTATTGCTGAATTGGTGACGAATGTTACACAAGGTTCACTTACTTTTAATAGCAACGGATCATTCGAGTACATTCACAACGGATCTGAGAATTTTGCTGATACTATTGTTTACAAAGTGTCCGACGGAATAATGGAAAGTAACGAAGCTATTGTTGTCCTTACCATTAATCCGGTTAACGATTTGCCATTAGCCTTACCAGATACTAATTATATTTTTGAAGACAGTGTTTTAGTAGCGGGTAATTTGCTGCTGAATGACACAGATTCAGAAAATGGAACTTTGTTAGTTTCGTCAATAAACGATCAATCTGCTATTGATAGTATTTCTGGTCAGTTCGGTTATGTTCAGTGTGTATCGGGAGGTTCTTATACGTATTATTTAAATAATAATTTAGACACCGTTCAAAATTTAATGACTGGTGATACCATTGTTGATTATTATACCTATACAATTTCTGATGGTATTGATACCTCAATATTTTCTAAGATTTATATAACAATAATGGGTAACGATGATGCAAATAATAATCCTCTTGCCACAAATGATATGGTAAGTATTGATGAAGATGCGGCAACAGTTACAGGGAATCTACTATTAAACGATACTGATATAGATGGTGACAGTATCTATGTTACCAGTGTTAATCTAGTTAGTCTTGGAGCTGGAAAATCAGCCGGAAGTTTTGGAACTATTGATTGGAACGGCGACGGTTCCTTCATTTATAATTTGAATTCGGCGTTGGAAATAGTTCAATTACTAAATGCCGGACAAAAGCTTAGCGAAACATTTGATTATCAAATAACTGATGTTAATGGAGGTATTGGTGGAGCTCAATTAGTAGTTGAAATTATAGGTTCCGATGATGAAGTAAACATGGTGCCAATTGTTACGAATGATACGGTATATATTATTGAGGGAGAGGTTGATGTATCTGGTAATTTGTTAACAAACGATAGCGATGAAAATGGAGATCAACTACAGGTTATCCAGTTTGTATCGGAACTTGATGAAGAAGTTGATTTAAAGCGCGAACAAGGTACTTTAGATTGGAATTACGATGGTTCATTCACTTTTAGCTTAAATAACAACTATAGTGAGTTAAGCACGCTGTATGCAGGCGAGCAGATAATGAAGAGTTTTACGCATCGGGTATCCGATGGAGATAATCCGTCAGTTCAGAGTTTGCTTACCATAATAATTATGGGTAATGACGAAAGACCAGTTAACCATGATCCTATAGCAAATAACGATGCAAATAGCATGTATGAAGATGAAAGAAGTGTATCGGGGAATTTACTAGAAAATGATACAGATGAAGATGCCAATAATCTTGAGGTAAGAAGTGTAAATGCTAATGCCAATGAAAAAACTATGACTGGTTATTACGGAACTTTAACTTGGAATACTACTGGGACATACGAATTCGTACTTGATTCCCTATCTGAACAAATTCATGATCTTGATGATGGTGATATTTTGGAAGATGAGTTTTTATATTCCATATCAGATAATAATGGTGGTACTGCTGACGCAATGCTGACCATTACTGTAAATGGTATAACCAGCATCGATAACCTTGTAATTTCAGATGGATTTTCACCAAATGGCGATGGTATTAATGACTTGTTTGTGATACAAAATATGGAAGACTATCCAATTAATGAGTTGATGGTTTACAGTCGTTGGGGAAGTAAAATATTTACACAAAAAAATTACAACAATACCTGGGATGGTCGATCGCGCCAAACAAATACCATTCTACCTGTAGGAACCTACTTTTATGTATTGTTTATTGAGAACCAGAAAAAGCCTGTTAAAGGTTATGTTTACATTAAGTATTAAGTTGAATAACGAAAAAATGAAGATCATGAAACATATAGCCATTTTATTATTAGTTGCTTCAACTTTTACGCTGAAAGCACAACAAGATCCTTTATATACTCAATACATGTTTAACTTGTCGTCGGTTAATGCGGCAGCAATTGGCCGTGCCGACTATATGTCGTTTATGACCGTAAATAGGTTTCAATGGGTAGGTTTTGAAGGGGCTCCCAACACTTACTCTTTAACCGCCGATGTGCCCCTTCCTAAATATAATTCAGGAGTGGGACTTTCGTATTTTTACGATAAAGTAGGACCTGAGCGTTCTAACAACTTGTATTTTGATTATGCTTACCACATTAAAGTTGCCTATGGTATTAAACTTGGAATGGGTTTAAAAGCAGGTTTTAAGGTTTTTTCAGCCGACTTTTCAAAAATTGGGCAAGAGGGTGTGGAAGATGAACAGTTCTCAAAAGATGTTTATGGAGATTTAATGCCTAATTTTGGCTTGGGTTTATTTGCCTATCGCGACGATTTTTATTTTGGGGTATCCTCACCAAAAATGGTTAACCATAAATACGAAGGTACTGATGATGTTTCGGGAGGTGAGGAGCGACACTTTTTTATTATTGGCGGATATGTTTACAAGATTAATAGGGAGATTACGTTTAAACCATCAATACATAGTAAAATGGTAAAAGGTTCTCCACCATCAGTGGATATTACAGCAAATTTTTTATTCCGAGAAATGATTTGGGGAGGTTTATCATATAGAACTGGTGATGCTCTTGCAATAATAACTCAGGTGCAAATAGACAATAGATTTAGGTTAGGCTATGCTTATGATATTACCTTAAGCAAAATGCGAAAAGCATCAAGCGGTTCGCATGAAATAATGTTAACCTACGATTTGATAAAAACAGAAGATAGACCCAAGATTTCTAGGTTCTTTTAGTAATGTTTGCAAAAGGTATTGTGGCTTTATGTTAAACAATAGTTAATTCTGTTAACCTATTGCTAACCATAAACAAATTTATTGTAACGGTATCGTGTTAGTTTTGTCAACGCATTAATTGCGTATTTTATGGGCATTACATTTGAATCGGAATTTCAGAATAATCTTGCAGGTTTTCATCCTACTGCTGAAAAAATTGTCATCACGAATGCAGAAACGGTGAATAATACTTTCCCAATTAGTGTACTGGTAAAAAGTATAGAAGATGGAAATTTTATTTATCATCTTCCTCTAAAAAGTGAACTTCCAGGTATTTTTTTTAGAGATTCTATTATAATTGAGAATCAATTGATAATAGCTCTTGAAAATCAACTATATTTCTTCAATATTGACACAAAAGAAATTAAGCCATTTCGTTTAAACGGTTACTTCGATAAGTTTCATTTTTATGACAATAAAGTTCTGGTTTGCACCAACACTTACATTAGCTGTTATTCCCTTGATGGTATTGAGTTATGGGTATCTGATAAACTGGCTGTGGAAAAGATTGCTGTAAAGAGTATAGATGATGAAATTATTAATGGGATAGCTACTCTGGGTGATGATAATGAAAATAAAGGATTTTCAATATTAACTCCTACCGGAAAATCTCCTAATGCAAAAGCAATAAAGAAACGTGTAGCGTTGTTCTCTTTCCTATTTGCCTAAAGTCAAATCTTCAATAATTTTTAATAGAGGTTTATCCTGAGTCTTATAACTCACGGGGTTTAGAATATCTGTGGACGAAGCATAGTTTTGAGACCTTTGCAAGATAATTAGTATGTTATATTGTTTATAATTAGCACTTTGTTTATAGCATAAGTGTAAAATTCTAACAATAAATTTAAATAAAACATTTCTTCTTTTACTCTACCTCATGGTTAAAATATTTTGATGTGCAAAGGTCTTGTTATTTGAAAATTAGCATATTGAACATTAAGTATGAAGAGCTATCTGAAGTAAATCTACCTTATTTTTTATTTTGCACATTTTAAATAAGTTGCATTATTACTATAATGTTAACCTTTTGCTAACCGAATACTTTAACTTTAGTATAACCTTAGCGTAAATAAGAATAGTGTTAAACATTTAAGTTCTAATAAATAGTGATTGTTAAACATTTATAGGTTTTCTACAAAGTGAGTGGAGAGTGCATTTCCATTCAAAAATTCAAAGTTCGTTCGTCTAAGCTCTATGCTTAGTTAAAGGTTGGAATCTCTTCCCGGGTGTTCCAACCTTTGTTTTTTTAAAACTATAATATGTTAACCTTTTGCTAACCATTATATTGTTATTAGCATCTGTTTTTAGCCTAAATTTGTTTTATAAAATTGTTTAAAATTGGTTTTTAGTCAAATTAAACGGTAATTTTTTAATTAGAATAAAGCAGAGTAAATTTTATATATTTGGGCTAAGTTCAGCAAAGGCCAAAGCACCACCCGAGGAGCTTTGGTCTTGTTGTTTTTTGGTAGTTTAAGAAGTATTATTTATAGGTAATACTAAAGGCAACTTCAGTACTTTCCGATTGTTTTGGAACAATTGCACAATTGAAAGATGTTATAAGCATCTCACAAGCTCCCTCTGGCGATACAGCTATAGCATAAGTATAGGAATCAGTATTACTTTCATAATAAACCGATCTTTTGTACGAGACGTTGCAACTACTCACAAATGAAAAGACTCCCATGAGTATTTGCGTATCAAAATTTACCTTTGGTAATTCTGCATTTTCACAATTTAATGTAAAATGCCTACGTGTTAGTTCCTGAAATTCTAAGTACTCTTCTTCTGAGGAAATTACCAGTTCAGTATCTTTTAGCGGTATGGCAGAAAAACAATCGTCAAATTCAAAGAAATTAGCAGAAAGTGAATTGTCATCATCTTTATTGCACGATGTCAATAGTAAAATTATAAATACAAGCTTAAATAATTTTGTTATCATTTTTCTAAAATTATACTATTTGAAATATTTAGTGAACTGTTTCTATTTTGGGAGCAGGAAGAGTAAAGCTAAATATGGAACCTTTCCCAATTTCACTCTCCACATGTAATGATCCACCATTCTTTTTTATAAACCGTTGGCATAAAACCAACCCTAATCCGCTACCTTTTTCGTGCTTAGTTCCAAAAGTTGAATAATACGATTCCACATCCATAATATCTTTAATGCGCTGCGGTTCAATTTCAAGAGTGGCATCTTTAATCAATATATTAATGTATTTGTTAAGGTTTTCAAGATAATTAAAATAATTTTCAAGATTAATATAAATCTGGGCAAATATAATTGAGGCTTTAATAAAGTTTGATGTATCCTTTTGGCGGTGAAAAATTTTTACGGCTTCAGTATTCTGTTTTACCGATTGTTCATAATCATCTATTCTAAAATTGACATTTGTTAGGCTTATATAGCAATGTCCTTGAGTGTTTTCTTGGTTCGTATTTATTGTAATATATATGGTCTTTAAAAAAGTTTCGTAGACATTATGAAATTGGCCTTTGGCCTTGTTTGTTTTTTCATGGCTGTAAAGTAGTTTAGCTAATTGAGTAGACTCATTAGCCTCGTTTGTATTGTTTAATGCAATATCAATAGAATCTAAAGTTTCTGATATTGAGCCCGTTGCCATAGGAGAGGTAGAAATTCTAATCTTATCTTTTGTAACATCCTCTGCTTTTAAATATAAATGGCTGAAAGCAAGTAGTACTAATATCAGGAATTTTATCATTTTAGTGAATTGTGTACTATGCAATGTAGTCATTAATGATTTGATATTTAAATTTTTTGTATTACCATTAACCCATCGCGAATAGGAAATATTACATTTTCAACTCTAGTATCATTCTGAACCATATTGTTAAATTCAAGCAGTCCGTTGGTGTATGAATCGTTTTCTGGCACTTCTTCATTTACTTTACCATACCATAAAATGTCATCAGCAACAATATAACCCCCAGATTTAACTTTGTCAAAAACCAACTTGTAATAATCAGGATATTGTCTTTTGTCGGCATCAATAAATACCAAATCGAAATCCTCAGTAAAATCAGGAATTATGCTAAGAGCATCGCCAATAATTAATTCAATTTGATCTTTGTATGGGCTTTTATCAAAAAAGCATTGGGCAAAGTCTTCAAGTTCATCATTAATATCTATAGTAATAAGTTTACCGCTAGGTTTTAGACCCATGGCCAAACATAATGCAGAATATCCAGTAAAGGTACCTAGCTCAAGAATTCTTTCAGGTTGAATCATGCAGCTTATCATTTCCAATACTTTACCTTGTAAGGTGCCTGAAACCATTTGTGGGCGTAATATTTTCAAATGCGTTTGTCGCTCTAATTCCAGCAATAACTTAGCGGGTTTCGACGTGTGATCAAGAATATATTGTGATACAGATTCGTTAAATCGTTGCATAAGTTTTATTTTGGCAGCAAAAATACAAACGATTATTAAATATTTTACATACTTAATGCATTATTTTTTAAACAGTTAGTGGAGGTTTTTTATATATTGAAAATAAAAGTGTTTAATTTTTATATATTTTCTTTGCAGAAATAAAATTTGCTATTATATTTGCACCCGCAATGCGAGAATAGCTCAGTTGGTAGAGCACGACCTTGCCAAGGTCGGGGTCGCGGGTTCGAATCCCGTTTCCCGCTCTTTTTTGAAAAAAATAGAGATCTTTGAAAAGTTGCCCAGGTGGCGGAATTGGTAGACGCGCAGGACTTAAAATCCTGTGGGCAGTAATGCCCGTGCCGGTTCGAGACCGGCCCCGGGTACTTAGGCAACAGGGCACTTACAGAAATGTAGGTGCTTTTTTTATGTTCTTTTTTTAAATTTACGGATGTAGCGCAGTTGGTAGAGTACTGGTCTCCAAAACCAGGTGTCGGGCGTTCGAGTCGCTCCTCCCGTGCTTGTCAGATCGCTTCCCCTTATAAGAGTTAGGTTAATATAGTTGATTTTTGTTTACCAAATATCCAATTTAGCACGATTTGGGGATTTGTAAATTAAATTTTGTTTGCCTATAGTCCTGTCAGTTTCTTAATTTCATTCAATTTATTCAGTGCTTCCATAGGTGTTAGGTTATTAATATCTAAATGCTTTATTTCATCTCTAATCTGTTTTAATACAGGATCATCTAATTGAAAAAAGCTTAATTGCATGCCCTCGCGGTTTTTGGCAATCTCTTTAACCTCTTCATTCAAATCTTGTTGGCGCCGTGTCTGCTCTAATTCCAAAAGTATTTTTTCGGCGCGCGAGATTACACTTTTAGGCATGCCGGCCATTTTAGCAACATGAATACCAAAACTATGTTCACTGCCACCAGACATTAATTTTCGGAGGAAAATTATTTTTTTATCGATCTCTTTTACCGAAACATTGAAATTTTTAACCCGTTTAAATGATTTTTGCATTTCGTTTAGTTCGTGATAGTGGGTGGCAAAAAGTGTTTTAGCCTGAGCTTTTGTATTTTCATGTATGTATTCTACAATAGCCCATGCAATGCTTATGCCGTCGTAAGTACTGGTTCCTCTACCCAGTTCATCGAGAAGTATAAGGCTACGGTCACTTACATTATTTAATATGCTGGCTGCCTCGTTCATTTCAACCATAAAGGTACTTTCGCCTACCGATATATTGTCTGATGCACCAACACGGGTAAAAATTTTATCAACATAACCTAGATTTACTCCCCTGGCCGGAACAAATGCCCCTACTTGTGCCATTAAAACAATAAGTGCTGTTTGACGAAGTATGGCAGATTTACCAGCCATATTAGGACCGGTTATAATAATTATTTGCTGATCAATTTGGTTAAGCATTACATCATTGGCAATGTATTCTTCACCAATAGGCATTTGTGTTTCAATTACCGGATGACGTCCTTGGATAATCTCAATAATATTACTTTCGTTAACATTCGGTTTGCAGTAATCGCTTTTTTGTGCCAATGTTGCTCCTGATAATAAGCAATCGAGTTTTGAAAGTAGGGCTGCATTTAACTGCACGGCTGGCACAAATTCAGTTAGGCTGAATACCAAGTCGTTAAATAGTTTGCTTTCAAGCGATAGAATTTTTTCTTCAGCACCCAGTATTTTATTTTCGTAGTCTTTAAGCTCCTCAGTAATGTAGCGTTCAGCACTTACTAATGTCTGTTTTCGAATCCATTCTTCGGGCACTTTATCTTTGTGGGTATTTCTAACCTCAATGTAATACCCAAATACATTATTAAAGGCAATTTTTAGCGATTGTATTCCGGTGCGATCACTTTCGCGTTGTTGCATTTGTACCAGATAATCTTTTCCGGAAAAGGCTATATTTCTAAGCTCATCGAGCTCTTGATTAACCCCATCGGCAATTACCCCTCCTTTGTTAACCATAGTTGGTGGGTCGGGATGTAGCTCCTTTTCAATTTTTTCTTTAATTGAAAAGCAAGGGTTTAATTGTTCTGCAATATTTTTTAGTGCTGAATTATCAGCCTTAGCACCTAATTCCTTAATAGGATGAATAGCTGCAAGGGCATTTTTTAGTGCGAGTGCTTCACGCGGATTTATACGACCTAAAGCTACTTTTGATATTAATCGTTCTAAATCACCAACTTGCTTTAAGTGAAGTTCAATATCTTGCTTGTATTCAGGTTTTTGAGTAAAGTATTCAACGGCACTTAGTCGCTCGTTAATGGCTTTTACATTTTTAAGAGGCATAGCCAACCATCGTTTAAGCATTCGCGATCCCATTGGTGAAATGGTATAATCCATTACATCAATCAATGATTTGCCTCCTTCATTCATCGAGCCGAAAATCTCGAGATTTTTAATGGTAAACTGATCGAGCCATACATAATCGGCTTCAGCAATACGACTTATTCGGGTAATGTTTCCAATTTGGCGATGCTCGGTTAAATCAAGGTAATGAAGAATGGCCCCCGATGCAATAATACCGTTGCTAAGTTTTGAAATGCCATACCCTTTTAAGCTTTGTGTTCCAAAATGTTTAAGGAGTCGGTCATTGGCTGCATCTTCTGTAAAAACCCATTCGTCAAGCGGGTAATTATAGAAACCTTGCCCAAAACTTTCTATGTAGGTCTCTTTTTTATTGCGTTCAAAAAGGACCTCTTTTGGGCGAAAGTTTTGCAAAAGTTTATTTATATACAAAAAATTACCTTCCGAAGTATAAAATTCGCCCGTTGAGATATCTAAAAATGCAACTCCGGCCAATGTTTTTTCAATGTAAACACAAGCTAAAAAGTTATTCTCTTTATGCTCTAAAATATTATCATTTACCGACACCCCGGGCGTTACTAATTCTGTGACACCTCGTTTCACAATTTGCTTAGTCATTTTGGGGTCTTCAAGTTGCTCACAAATGGCAACTCGTTGTCCGGCACGAACGAGTTTTGGCAAATAAGTGTCTAGTGAGTGGTGGGGGAATCCTGCCAATTCAACAAACGATGCAGCTCCATTGGCTCTTTTTGTTAATGTAATACCCAAAATTCCTGAAGCTTTTATGGCATCTTCCGAGAATGTTTCGTAAAAATCGCCTACTCTAAATAGTAAAATAGCATCGGGGTGTTTTGCCTTAATGCTGTAATACTGCTTCATTAATGGTGTTTTAACCACCTCTTTTCCTTTATCAGCCAATGTTTCTAGTTTTTGTATTACAAAACTAATTATTCTATTAAATAATGGTAGTGTAGATTCGATTGAGATGTTAACAAGTTATAAAAAGAAGTGTCAAAAGTGATCTTAAGAAATAGGATTGCCTAAAATTCCTATACTATCTCAATATTTTAAGCTTTTCAACCTCTTAAAATCTAACTCGTTTTCCCCTTATTTTATTGAGATTTAAGCGTATATGTAAACTCTGTATAATGGATAGCGAAAAATTATTGAAATATTTGTAAAATTGTTTGGCAGAAAAACTTTTTTAGTTACTTTTGCATCGCTCTTAAGCAATGCTGGTGCCATAGCTCAGTTGGTAGAGCAATGGACTGAAAATCCATGTGTCCCTAGTTCGATTCTTGGTGGCACCACAGCAATAAAAAGCTTCTCGATTTATCGGGGAGCTTTTTTGTTTTAGTATCGTTTACTGAAAATAATCTGAAAAAGGTTCGCAATCAGTAAAATACTTTCTCGGCGTCATTCCTGCCAGCGTTTTAAATTCATTTATCATATGTGCCTGATCGAAGTAGCCGCAGAGATGTGCCAGTTCTGTTAATGGCATATTATGATTCTTTTGTTTTTGGAATATGGCATTTTGAAATCGTACAATTTTTAAAAATTGTTTGGGTGATGAGCCAATGTAATCAAGGAAAGTGCGCTCGAATTGTTTTCTACTTAAACAGGCTTTTTCTGCTAGCGTCTCAATATTAAGCAATCCTCTTGTTTTATTAATTTCGTAAACGGTTTTGTAAATGCGTTGTAACTCATATTCTTTAGAGTTTTTATGGAGTTGTTTTTTTAAAAAGGTGTCAACTATTTTAGTTTTTTCTTTAAAAGATGCTGCTTCAAATAGCTTTTCTTCTAAATGAATAATTCTATTCCCTATAATATACTTTAATGGAATATTTTTATCATAGAGTTCGTTTAGCGGAATATCAAAAAACATCATTGCTCCATAGGGCAAAAAGGATATTGAAAAAAGTGAAATATTGCCAGATACTTTTAAGTCATAATATCTTTTTTGTTGTCCGCTTATTAAGGTGTTTTCGGTAAGCCCTTTATTTTTATCCAGAGTTTCTGGCCTATTACCCAAATAAATCATTAATTCCATTAATCCGTTTGGCACCATGCGTTGAATATGTTCGCTTTTGTGGTGAGCTGAACTTTCAAGAGCCCAGTATTGCTTAACGTAAGGAGAGAGTTGATGAGAAGGATTTGCAAACGAAAAGCTCATAAAATTTAATTATTAGATAAAAATAGTAAGTTTTGTCGGAAATGAAATTAAAAATAGCAAATCCAAACTAGTAGACTCGCTATTCTTATTAATACAATTAGCTATCGCTGTAAAGCCCTATTTTATTTCCTTCACAATCAATAAATATGGCAAAGTAGCCTCGACCCTCAGCCTTTATTTTGGTTTTTTGGATAATAATATTTCCGCCAAGTTTTTCGATGGTTTTTATCTTTTCATCGATTTTGTTCTCGGCATTCAAGCTAACAAGAGTTCCATTTTCAGAAGGTTTAAAATTGTGAGCAAATGAAATTGCTCCTTCACCACCTGGAAAGCAGGCCATTTTTTCTTCGCCAAAGTCGACGATTCCAAGTTTTAAATTAAAAACAGCGGAATAGAATTTTACTGCCCTTTCGAAGTCTGTTGCGGGTATCTCTACCCAAGAAATTAATTTTTGCATTTTAATTTTGATTTAAATTAATAAATAGTAACAATGCAAAACTAGTTTTGAATAAAAATCTAAAATTGGAAATATGCGACATTATGTATTCATGAGGTCTAAACATAGCTAAATAATACTACCCTTTATGCACAAATATTGAAGTTAGAATATAACAATCGATCTGCCTACTAACCTTCAACATGCTTTTTTTTAGGCCTTACGCACCCTTAATGGTTAATGCAAGCGTCAGTGGTTCATAAATAAATTATTCAACCTTTAAAAAGTAAAAGGCCAAATTAACTCGATATATTTCGTGTTACGAACATGCTAGCATTGATAAAACGAAAAATTTAAGATAGGTATAAAGGAGAAGAAATAAACAGAACACGCTTATGTTGTTTAATCCGTATTATGCAATGGTATAAATCGATAAAGAGCAACTAAGCTACTTATCAATTTAGCGCATAAGATTTAAACCCAATTGGTTATATAGCTCAGTTGCTCTAAATCGGAATTTATCCCGAGAAATCGGGACAGGCTCGAAGCTTGCCATTCGTTCGCTACGCTTCTAAATGACTAATCCCGGTTTAAAACTCATCGTAAAGGTGTTCTTTTGGAGTATAACCTTCTTTTATTTCTTTCTTTTTTTGAGGAATAATGTGCCATAAAATACCAAATGTACCACTCGTTTCTTTTAGCCTACTTGCTTGAATTCTATAGGGGTAGACTCCAACGGGATGATCGATAAATATATCTCGGCCACCTGCCACTTGAAGGTCAATACGAACATCAATATATATCCCTAACCATTCAGTAATATCATAACGTAATCCTAAGCCAAATTTTATTCCAAAATCGAGATCTCTGATTTTTTGTTCATAATGTTTATACTTGTGGTTAGGATGCCATATGTGAGAGAAATTTGAGGAGTCTCTCGATTCACTAAGCTTCCATGCTAAATAAGGACCGGCAAATATTATAGGCTTAATCTTCCCATATCCTATTTCCCAATGACTAAAAAATGGAACCTCAAGATAATTAATATTGCGATGGAAATATGAATCGGGTTTTGTTGTATCTATGCGCTGCAATTCTGGATTATAAGAAATTAATGTAAATGAAGTGTCAATTTCCTGCCATCCCTTTTGAGTATAATTAATTTCTGTTTGTATGCCAACGTTTTGGTCGTTGTTATAGATAATGACTAATCCGCCATTGGCTTTGTAATAGGGCTCTTGGTAATTATTTAATGAAGGGTGTTCAAAATAGGCTCCATGCGCACCAAAGCCTCCGCGGGCACCAACTGAGAATTGGGCTTTTAGACCCATACTGGCAGTAATAAGTAATATTATGATAAGTGTTTTTTGCATGTCAAATAGGGCACAAAACTAATTAAAATATCAACAAACAAAACAATAAGTGTGCCCGCGGTATATTTTTCAAGACTTATCTACGAAAGAAACTGAATATATTTTGTTGAATATAGTCTTAAGTTCATACGGTAGAGCCAATTAGTAGGTTGGGTATTCTATATTATTAACTTTAATTATAGAATTTATTACTCACTAAACTTATACATAAACCTTTTTATGCTTTTTTTCGGAGTTTTTTCAAATTCAGTGGGGTATAGTTTAATTTTAATTAGAGCCTGGTACGGCTCTAATTCATTGTTAATGTTTTGTCGGTTTTCTTCCATAATGGCCTCCAAATCTCTTTGGCTTAGGTTAACTTCATCGGCAGCTGTCCAGTCGGGGTATACCAATGCTACAACCTTGTGGTTGTTTTCTAAAACCAACGATTCTGCTACAAAAGGCATATTGTTCAGTTTATCCTCAATTTCTTCAGGGTAAATATTCTGACCACTTGGGCCCAGAATCATGTTTTTACTTCTGCCTTTTAAATAAATTCGGTTTTCAGCATCAATTACTCCCATGTCTCCGGTATAAAGCCAGTCGTCTTTCATAACCTCATCGGTAGCTTCTTGGTTTTTATAGTAGCCCAGCATAACATTTTCTCCGCGTACCACAACTTCACCCGGAATAGTTGCCGGATCGGCTGACTCAATTCGCGCTTCCATGAATCCCTCTAGAACCTGTCCACAGGAGTATTCTTTTAAATCAAAAAAATGATCGTATGTAATCAATGGTCCGCATTCAGTCATGCCATAGCCCACTGCAAATGGAAATTTTATTTTACGCAAAAATTCTTCCACTTCCTTGTTTATTGCAGCACCACCTATAACAATTTGGTAAAAATTATCACCAAAAACAGTCATTAGTTTTTTCTTTATCTGCTCGTATATTTTTACATCAACAATCGGAATACTTGTTAGCAATCTTATGCTGCGTTTATTTAAAACGGGTAGCAACTGCTTTTTATAAATTTTCTCTAAGATTAATGGAACCGAAAATACATTTTTTGGTTTAATGGATTGAAAGGCATCAATTAAAACTTTTGGCGAAGGCGTTTTTCCCACAAAATGAACGTGAGCTCCTGTGGCCATGGGGTATAATAAATCGAAAGCCATGCCATAGACATGTGCCATAGGTAAAAAAGCAACAGTAGTATCACCCAAGCCAACATCGAGATTGGTTTTGGCAAATAGTACATTTCCTGTTATACTATTGTTTGATAGCATTACACCTTTGCTAAATCCGGTAGTGCCCGAGGTGTAATTCAGCACCATCAAATTTTGGTTTGGAAAGGTTGCAAACTTAACCTGAGCGGGACCGAAACCACCGGGATATTTTTTATCAAATAAATCATCAAGTTTTGAGTACGATTTATATAAAGTTTCGTGGTTCTCTTGAAATAGTACGCTAAAATCGTCAATTGAAAAAACAGCTCTTAAATTGGGCATGCTGCTTTCTTCAAGGTCATCCCACTTGTCGTTGTTGGTAAACAGAACGGTTGAGTCAGAATGATTTACAATATGATGTACATTATTTGGTTTAAAATCCGGAAGTATGGGAACAATTACAGCACCATACGTAATGGTTGCTAAAAAAACTACGGACCAATTGGTGGAGTTTTTTCCAATAACAGCAATTTTATCTGATGGTTTAATGCCATTTGCTTCAAACATTATATGAAACCTAAAAATATGCTTTGCTAGTTCTGCATAAGTAATGTCTCGTTCACCTAAATAGTCGGTCATTGCTTTATACTCCCAGTTGGTTTTTAAACTCTCTTGTAGCATTTCAATATAGTTCTCTTTAAGCATAATTTTTTTGTTTATGTTAATACCCTAAAATAACACCGTATATTCTATAAAATCAATTTCATTAATATGTTATAAAAACAGATTTTTTATACGCTTAATGTAGAATAATATATACCTTAGTATGCATTAATTAGAACGTATATTTTATTTGAAAATAGATAAACGAATATAAAAATGATTGAAAAATTTAAAACCATTGCTGATTTTATTCTTGAAGGATTAAATTATAAACCTGAGGTAGGTATAGTACTTGGAAGTGGACTAGGTGGCTTAGGCGATAAAATTGAGGCAGATAAAATCATTCCTTATGAAAATATTCCTGACTTTCCGGTTTCAACTGTTGAGGGTCATAAAGGACGCTTGATAATAGGAACTCTTGGGTGCAAAAAAATTGTGGCTATGCAAGGGCGCTTCCATTATTATGAAGGATACACCATGGATCAAATTACCTTACCTATACGAGTTATGAAGTATTTAGGTATTAAATTTATGTTCGTATCTAATGCCGCCGGGGGAATGAACCCAGAGTTTAATATTGGCGATATTATGCTTATTCGCGATCATATAAATTATTTTCCGGTAAATCCATTGGTGGGACCTAATAATGCTGATTTGGGGCCTCGTTTTCCGGATATGAGTAAATGTTACAGTCGCGAATTAATTGGAAAAACCAAAGAGATTGCCAAGGAGCACAACATTCCGCTACAGGAGGGTGTGTATATTGGTAGTAGCGGGCCAACATTGGAAACTCCGGCCGAATATAAAATGTTCCGCATTTGGGGAGCCGATGCAACAGGTATGTCTACCGTTCCTGAAGTAATTGTAGCAAACCATATGGGCATTCAATGTTTTGGCTTATCGGTTATTACCAATACCGATCAACCAACCGACGATATTAAAGGAACCACACACGAAGATGTGCAAAATGTGGCCCAAACCGTAGAGCCTAATATGACCTTACTTATTAAAGAGCTAATGATGTTGATATAAGGATAGTGAAGCGCCTGCTTCGCTTCAATTAAAAATCCCTATTTTGTTATAAACAAAGCAGGGATTTTTATTTATATGAGACAAAGTAAATTCCAGATATTTTGAAAACCTTAGATGAATATAATATTCCGTAAAAATTAATTAGTCGAACTGATCCTGAGCGGTTTCCACTGAGTTGGAAAGTGAGCGAAGTCGAACTTTGTCGAAGTGTAGTCAAAGGATCTCTTGAGTCTTATTCTCCGCCACTTGTGGCGAAATAAAAAATAATTCCGAAACTGATACCCCGTCCGCTTTCGGTAATGCCATTTACTTAAGCAATTTTGATCTAGTATTCCCCCTCAGTCTTTCGACAGCTCCCCCAGAGGGAGCACTGTCCTTGTTGTAAAGTTGTATGGTAATGTAAAATTTCGATCTTCAAATTAAATTATATAGTTGTAAAGTCTAATCGGAGTAAGTCTTCCTCAAGGGAGCCTTCCGAAATAAATGCGGAACAGGTCGTTCCGAACTTGTTTCGGAAAAGTGCCTGAAAGGCGATGGGGGAATTAATATGCTAAAACCTTATAAATGGCATTACCGCTTGCGGCGGGGAGTTTCATTTATTATTTTTTATTGAGCTTTTCTTGATAATAAAAAAGCCCCACAAAAGGGAGGCTAAATATTTTAAAGTACCGCCGCCTTCGAGGCGGTTTTGTAATAGTACCGCCTGGAAGGCGGTGGTCCTATTATTTTACTACAATTCTTCTGCTAATATTTGTTTCTCCAGCCGAAATTACCATCATATAATTTCCGGCAGGTAGGTCTTTAACATCAAGTGAAGTATTGTTGCTCGTTAGTTTTGCGGTTTTTACTAGAGCACCGGTTAAATTATAAAGGTTTGCAACTCCAGTGCCCATTTCGCCGCCAATGCTAATATCTAATTGGTTTATAACCGGGTTTGGTCCAATTTTCAAATCTCCTTCGTTTAAGTAGGAAACCGAAACCGGACTAAATACTTCAAATACACCGTCGTAATCGGTTTGCATTAGGCGGTAATATGAAACTCCATTTACAGGCTTATTGTCGGTATAGCTATAGTTTAGTGCAGTTAATGAATTTCCGGCACCTAATACTGTTCCGATTATTTCATAGTTTGTTCCATCACTTGAACGCTCTACGGTAAAATAGTCGTTGTTTTCTTCAGTAGCAGTTTGCCAAGTTATGTTAACATGGTTTTTGTTGTGGTATGCCTGAAAGTATGTTAATTCGATGGGGAGAAGGTTATCTGTTGTGTCATCTATACTTGGATCAACCGCTCCAGCTACCGTAATTGAACCTGTACCAGCTAATGTCGCATCACCGGTTAAGTCTCCACCAATAGTCATATCTCCATCAACAACTAAATCAGATCCATTTCCAGTATCAACATCGCCTGTAATATCAACCGTACCAGTATTATTAACCGTTAATGTTGTATTGTTAGCTAATGTTGCTCCTCCTAATATGTAAACTGTTCCTGAAACATTTAATGTTGCATTATTATTAATATGCAGACTATCCATTACTAAAATACCATCAATAATAATAACAGAATTATTTCCTAACCACAATTCTGATATAGTAACAGAATCACCTACAGAAATTGTAATTGTATCATTATTTCTAGTTTCAACATTGTCGTTTTCTGTAGGAATAATATTACCAACCCATGTGCCGGTGATATTCCAATTGCCAGTACCACTATTTGTAATTTGACCTGATACTGAAATTACAGCTAAAAATAGAATTTGTATTAATATTAATTTTTTCATAATCTATTATTTTTTAATTTATACCTAAAAACAACTCATTAGTTCGTATTCTTTGACTAAAAACCTAAACAGAATGATTAATAGTTCGTATTTCAATTTAAATATTATTATATAATACGCAAATATTGGGCAAATTGTTTCATAATTAGAATACTAGCGTCATAAAAAATGGTGAAATACAATAGTTTTTGTAATTAAATCTAATGCTTTTGGGGTACATAAAAATTAAAAGTACTTCCTTTCCCCATTTCGCTTTCAACCCAAATATTGCCTTGGTGTTTATCAATAAATTCTTTGCAAATAAGTAGTCCAAGTCCAGTGCCCTTTTCATGCTCTGTACCTTCTGAACTTAAGCCAAAATTGGCATTAAACAATTGTGCTAATTCATTTTTGGCAATCCCAATTCCATTATCGTTTATAGATATTGTAATTTTGTTAATCTCATCTCTAACAGTAACTGTTATTTTTCCATTTTCTGGTGTGAATTTAATGGCGTTTGTTATTAAATTTCGAATAACAGTGGAAATCATATTTATATAGGCAAAAATTTCTTGTTCGGGCTTAATTTGCGATTCAATTGATACGTGTTTTTGAGAAGCAAGTGTCCCCACATTTTTAAGCTCACCTTTCACTAAATTCATTAAATTTCTTGTTTCAGGGTTACATTTAATGCTGCCTGTTTGAGTCCTCGACCATTCTAACAAATTGCTCAGCAGTTTTTCGGTTTGTGACGATGATTGATAAATCATGTTGGCAAACTCTTCAACATTATTCCAATCCTTTTTCTTTGCTTTTCCAATAATTAATTCACTAAAGCCCGAGATGGCACTAAACGGATTACGCAAATCGTGTGAAAGTATTGAGAATAGCTTCGTTTTAGTTGCATTAGAGGCTTTAAGCTCTTCTTCACGAATTTTTTGTTCTGATATATCTCTAATAATATCTTGCGAACCTGCTTTAATGCCATCTTTATAAAAAGCGGTTGAATTCACTTGAATCCACTTTGTTTGTCCTGATTTGGTCAGAATTCTTCCCTCATATAAATCATAAGCACCATCGTTTTCAAGTTTTTTAAAGTATTGTTTTGATACTACTTCATCAACCGGATGCCTCAGTTGACTCACATTCATTTTTAAGAATTCTTCCTTGGTATATCCGTATAACTTTTCTCCAGCATGGTTTATATCAATTATATTACCCTTATTATCAAGCATGCAAACTACATCAGATGAATTTTCAAATAGTGTACGGTATTTATATTCGTTTTCTTTTATGCTAATCTCGGCTTTTTCTATATCTGATATATCATGATAATTTATTAGAATACCATTTAAAGTGGAGTCGTTTATTTTAATTTTTGCTGTAAGTAGAACACGCTTATACGATCCATTTTTATGTTGGTAGCGAAATTTTATGGCAATGGTTTTATCGGCTGTTTCAAATAGAGTATAAAATGAATTTTGCACTTTTTCTAAATCCTCGGTATGTACTGCTGTCCAAGCTGGTTTTCCAATTAATTCGTCTTGTCCCCAACCAAAAAGTTCTTTTATATTTGGGCTTTTATAAGTTATCAAGGCATCCTTATTTAATACTCCTACTACATCGGTTATATTTGATAGCATGGAGTTTAATCTATTCTTATACTTTTCGATGGAAAAGGCATCTTCTTTTTTTCTATTGAAGGTGACTTTAAAAAAATGAAATCCAATTAAAATAAAAAGGTTAATTAGGGTATTCAAAATATATGAAACACTAGTAAGATATTCATAATTTAGATTTAATACTTTAAAGGCAACAATACTGTTGACAATAAAAAGCATTTGGGATAAGAGGGCATACTTTATATCGAAAAACCAAACTAACATAATCAAAGGAATTATCGATAAAAGTATATACGAATTTCCTATTTGTGCATAAAACACATAAAACCCCAATAAATAGATTAATGTTAAAAAAATGGTAAGATATTTATGTGCCTTTTTATGCATATTAGTAAACTCTTTAATTACAAGTTAGCAAATATTTTTACTTATAGTATTTTTGTATAATGCGTGTTTTCATGCAATAACATTTGTATTTCTACAAATGTTTATATTAAGTTTACATGATGTCATGAGTTAAACTATTTATAAATATGCTAGTAAGTTAAAAATGTTCTGTTGATATGCAGAATTATTATTGTATGATTTTTCCGTGAGTATAAAAGGGAAAATTTTGTTTTTCTTAATTTAAGACCCCCAAATCTTTCCCCACTTTTTTAAATGCGGCAATGGCTTTATTAAGATGTTCTTTTTCATGTGCAGCTGAAAGTTGAACACGAATACGAGCTTCATTTTTCGGAACAACAGGGAAGTAAAAACCTATTACATAGATGCCCTCCTTAAGTAAATTGGCCGCAAATTTCTGAGACAATTTTGCGTCATAAAGCATGACTGCACAAATAGCACTTTGTGTGGGCTTAATATCGAAACCTGCTTTTTGCATTTCGGTGTTAAAATATTCAGTATTGGCATGTAGTTTATCTTGAAGTTCGTTGGTTTCACTCATCATCTTTACCATTTGTACACCTGCAGCTGCAACAAGAGGAGGAATTGAGTTTGAGAATAAGTAGGGCCTCGATCGTTGTCTTAGCATGTCAATAATTTCTTTTTTCCCGGTAGTAAAACCACCAATTGCTCCGCCAAAAGCTTTTCCAAGTGTGCCTGTAATTATTTCGGCTTTACCACGGCAATTAAAAAGCTCGGTTACTCCTCGTCCGGTTTTTCCTACGACACCAGCCGAATGACTTTCGTCAATCATAACCATGGCATTGTATTTTTCGGCTAATTCCAATATTTGATTCATGGGGGGCACATTTCCATCCATTGAGAAAACTCCATCGGTAACAATAATTCTGAAACGCTGGGCTTGAGATAATTTTAATTGTTCTTCCAAATCATCCATATCGGCATTTTTGTAGCGGTAGCGTTGCGCCTTGCATAAACGAACACCATCAATAATTGAAGCGTGATTTAGCGAGTCTGAAATTATGGCATCTTCTTTAGCCAGCAAAGGTTCAAAAACCCCCCCATTGGCATCAAAACAAGCGGCATATAAAATGGTATCCTCTGTACCGAAAAACTCAGCAATTTTTTGTTCTAGTTCTTTATGAACATCGGTAGTACCACAAATAAACCTAACCGACGACATTCCATAGCCATGGCTATCAAGAGCTTTTTTTGCCGCATTAATCAATTCAGAATTGTTTGAAAGTCCCAGATAATTATTGGCGCAAAAATTCAATACTTTTTGTCCGCTCTCAATTTCAATTTCGGCACCTTGGGGCGAAATGATTATTCGTTCTTTTTTATATAAACCGGCATTTGAAATATCGGCAAGTTCTTTTCTCAAGTGGTGTTGAAATTCGGTATACATAGCTAAAAAATTAAATGCATTAATACAAGAACAAATTTAATTTAAAATACAGGTTTTAATTCATGATTTGAAGCATGTTTTAAACATGTTGTTTATCAGATTGGTTTTCTTAAGTTAGTTTTAAATTTAAATTTAATAGAATTAAGGCCGTATTAAGCTAAAAACCTGAAATAATGAAAGCACTAATAAAAGCAAAAGCCGAAAAGGGTATTTGGATGGAAGATGTTCCCATTCCTGTAGTAGGGCCAAATGATGTACTTATTAAAGTATCAAAAACAGCTATATGTGGAACAGATCTTCATATTTATAAATGGGACGAATGGGCTCAAAAAACTATACCCATTGGCATGACGGTGGGGCATGAATATGTTGGGCACGTTGCCAATGTTGGAAGCGAAGTAAGTGAATTTAAGGAAGGCGACCGGGTTACTGGTGAAGGGCACATAGCCTGTGGCCATTGTAGAAATTGTCGAAGAGGCAGGCAGCACATTTGTGAAACTACCGTAGGTATAGGGGTAAATATTAATGGTTCATTTGCTGAATATGTAAAGGTACCAGTCAGTAATGTTATGCGAATAAATAAATCCATCCCCGATGAGATACTGGCTATAATGGACCCCTTTGGAAATGCTACCCATACTGCACTTTCGTTTCCATTAATTGGTGAAGATGTTTTGATTACGGGAGCAGGTTTAATTGGAAGTTTGGCTGTTGCTGTAGCAAAATTTGCAGGTGCTCGATATGTAGTTGCCACAGAAACCAGTCCATATAGGGCTAATTTAGCCCTCAAAATGGGAGCAACAAGAGTGGTAAACCCGTTAAAGGAGAACTTACGTGAAGTAATGGATGATTTAGGTATGATAGGTTTCGACATAGGGTTGGAATGTTCCGGTTCTTCAGTTGCATTTAATCAATTGGTAGGTCATATGTATAATTCGGGTAAAATTTCGTTACTGGGCATACTACCCCAATCAACAACGGTTGATTGGAACACCATTATTTTTAAAGGGCTCACTATGAAAGGTATTTATGGACGCGAAATGTTTGAAACCTGGTACCATATGGAACAAATGTTAATGTCGGGCTTAGATATTTCACCCATGATAACTCACCGATTTCATATTGACGATTTTCAGAAAGGATTTGATATTATGGAGGAGGGAAATTGTGGTAAGGTGCTTCTGAGTTGGGATTAGAATCCATTAACGTTGACAGGGTTAAATTTTCACATAAGTTTAAAATTATTTTAAAGGAGGTTGTTTAAAAAGTCTTTGCGTGACTCTTTGCAACCGCTGTGAAACTTTGTGTTATAATTTTAAAAAAGCTGTTACACAGAGTTTTAAAAAGAAAGTGCGAAGTTACACAGAGACAAAAACAATTTTTGGTTACTGTTTTACATACTTTTTAGATACCCTCAATACCTTATGAACAAATTCAAAAAAAACAAACAATACTATAAATTTTGTCTTTATGGGTTTTTTAAGAACTTAAAGTTTTTTGAACCCTTTTTAATGCTTTTCTTTTTAAGTAAAGGCATTAGCTTTCTACAAATAGGAACATTATATGCTTTGCGCGAAATAAGCATTAATATTCTTGAAATACCAACCGGAGTTATTGCTGATGTTTTAGGGCGTAAAAAGACCATAATGACTTCGTTTTTAACCTATATAATATCATTTATTGTATTTTATTATTCGACCAGTTACGCCTTGCTTTTACTAGGAATGTTGTTTTATAGTTTTGGCGATACCCTTAGAACAGGCACTCACAAAGCTATGATATTCGATTATTTAAAGCATAACAGTTGGCAATCAGAAAAAGTAGCTTATTATGGTCATACCCGATCGTGGTCACAGCTTGGTTCAGCCATATCATCCCTATTAGCAGCCGGTATAGTTATTTTTACAGGGAATTATGAAATAATATTTTTGGCTTCTACAGTTCCTTATATAGTGAACTTTATGCTAATATGGAGTTATCCGGCTAAGCTCGATGGGCCTATCCATGTAGAAAAAAGTTTAAGTATAAAACAGCGAATGAAAATTCTCTACGCTAATTCAAAGCAATCAGCAAAAGCTGATCAGTTATGGAAAGCTCTATTTAACATGGCAACATTTCAGGGGTATTTCAAAGCTATAAAAGATTATTTGCAGCCCATAATTCTATTGGCTGTAGGTTCCACAATTATTTTAACTGATGTTAATCCTGACAGAAAATCAACCCTATTACTAGGGCTTGTATATTTTGCAATTTATATATTGTCTTCGGCAGCCTCACGATATGCAAACCATTTAATGTTGTGGTTAGGGGGTTCTGAAAAAACAATGAATTATTCGCTGATTATAGGAATTTTTATGGGTTTATTATCGGGCCTTTTTATTTATAAATCAATGGCAGGTTTAGCTGCTGTTTTATTCGTATTAATTTTTATTGTTCAGAATATTAGAAAACCTGTTGGTACAGGATTAGTAGCGGAAAAAGTTGAAAACGAGGTTATGGCCACAGCCTTATCTATTCAGTCGTTATTTGATTCGTTATTTGCTAGTGTTCTGGCAATAATTATTGGATTTTTAGCCGATCGATATGGAGTATGGCAAGCGCTAACAGTTGTTGGGCTAATTGTACTTTTTTTAGTACCGTTCATAACCCTTAAAACAAAGTTTAAGGCAAATAATTACTAGATCGCTCCGTATTACCTTTTTTTTGATAATAAATATTTAGTATTTTGTGTGAACCTAAAAAATATAAACTAAAATAATAAACAGATGAAGCGTATTGCATTATTATTTATTTCGGTATTATTTGCCACATTTGGCCTTTTTGCACAGGGTAAAGTTGAAGGCAAGTGGAAAACTATTGATGATGAAACTGGTGAAATGAAATCGATAGTTGAAATTACGATTAGGGGAGGAAAACTATATGGTAAAATAGTAGAATTAAAACCAGATTCCGATCCAAATAAACTTTGCACTGAGTGTACCGACCATCGTAAAGGGGAAAAGATATTGGGGATGGAGATTATTACTGGTTTAGAGTTAGATGATGATGCGTATGAAGGTGATGACGGTATTTTAGACCCTGAAATTGGAAAGTTATACGATTGTAAAATATGGGAAGAAGAAGATAAGCTGCAAGTAAGAGGTTATATTGGATTCCTATTTCGTACTCAAGAATGGATTCGTCTTTAGATTTCTTCTTCGGAAAAAATAAAACGATTTTTTGATTTTAGTGAACCTGGTTTTATATCAAAGGCCAGGGTTACATTTTTTAATCTTTTAATTTTTTCCACAATTACTTCAGAACGAATTGAACATCTTTCAATTTTCAACCAATAATCAATTTGTTTTTGCTCTTCAATTAGTATCCCTTGCTGTCCTTTATTTTGTATAAGGTGATAATTTGTTTCTTCAGGAGTGAAAAATGAAAATTTTGAGAATTCTTGAACGGTCTGCCTTTTTGTTTGATAGGCTTGAAGTGGGTTGGTTTCTTTTAATAAAATATTAAGCTGTTCATTTAAATGCCAGCTTATTTTATAAATGGGTTCAGTAGTTACCAAACCTATTAAAGTAAACTCGTAGTTGGGTTCAAATTTTAGTTTAATTGCTTTACTCATATTTTAAAGATCGAGCCAAAAATACAAAAACAAGATTAATTTCCGGTCAAAATAGAATTATTCAGAAAATATTTTTCCCTAAGAATGTTGATTTAGATTCTTTTATAAGAATCTACTTGATAAGTTTCTTCAAAGTATTTTTGGCAGCATTTTGTTCAGCTTCTTTTTTTGAGCATCCGTGCCCTTTGGCAATTATTTCATCATTAACTTTAGCAAAACTTATAAATTCAGGTAGCGTACCCTCAGTTTCTTCTAATTCAGTATTAAAAGTCACCTCTTTTCTATCTTTTTGAGCCCATTCAATTAATCGGCTTTTATAGTTGGTTTCGGTTAATAATAATTGGCTAAGGTCAATATGTTTTTTTAGCAGTTGCTTAAACACAAATCTTTTTACCGCTTTGTAACCATGGTCTAAGTATATTGCACCAATTAACGCTTCAAAGGCATCGCCTAAAATACTTTTATTTGAATTGAAATTGTGGGCATGCGAAATAATAAACTTTTCTAATCCCAGTTGAATAGCAAGTTGGCCTAAGTAGTCGCCATTTACCATTTTTGATCGGGTTTGTGTTAAAAAGCCTTCTTTTTCGTTAGGAAATTTTGAATACAAGTATTCAGCAATAACTGCATCTAGAATAGCATCGCCTAAAAATTCTAAGCGTTCATTATTTATTACTAAGCCATCGGGTAAACGTAATGATGCCGATTTGTGTATGAATGCTAGTTTGTAAAGCTCTTCATTACCAGGGAAAAGTCCAGTAATTTTACGGAGTTCATCATGAAACCCTTTATCAGTGCTTAATAAGCGCTTAAAGTGGAATGAAAGGAATCCTTTTATCAAATTTGTTTATTCAAATTTTTTAAAAATTACCGAAGCATTGTGGCCACCAAAACCAAAAGTGTTACTTAAAGCAGCTCTAACTTCGCGTTTTTGTGCAGTATGTAAGGTCAAGTTTAATTTTTCATCAATATTTGGGTCTTTCTCCTTGTGGTTAATTGTTGGAGGAATAGTACCGTGATTAATTGCCATTATTACAGCAATTGATTCCAGTGCACCGGCAGCTCCTAAAAGATGACCAGTCATTGATTTAGTAGAACTGATATTTATTTTGTAAGCATGTTCACCAAATACCTTCTTAATGGCTAATGTTTCAGGAACATCTCCAACTGGAGTTGATGTGCCATGAACATTAACATAGTCAAGATTTTCTGGTTGCATTTGGGCATCTAATAAAGCTTCATTCATACATTTTGCAGCACCTAAACCTTCTGGGTGAGTAGCTGTTAAATGATATGCATCTCCTGAGAAACCAACACCACCAACTTCGGCGTAAATTTTAGCTCCACGAGCTTTGGCGTGCTCGTATTCTTCAAGTATAAGTCCGGCACCGCCTTCGCCCATTACAAAACCATCGCGGGTTTTACAGAACGGACGAGACGCTGTTTTGTATTCGTCGTTATTTGTTGAAAGTGCCTGCATTGAGTTAAAACCACCAATACCAGAAGCATAAATTGTTGCTTCAGAACCACCAGTTACAAAAACATCAGCTTTACCTAGGCGAATGTAATTAAAGGCGTCACCAATAGCATTGGTTGATGAAGCACAAGCTGATACAATTCCGAAGTTTGGTCCGTGAAAGCCATATTTAATGGAGATTTGCCCTGCAGCAATATCCGAAATCATTTTTGGTATAAAAAATGGATTATACCGAGGAGTGCCGTCACCGGCTGCAAAATTTAAGCATTCGTCTTGAAAAGACATTAACCCGCCAATACCTGACGACCAAATAACACCAACCCTGTCTTTGTCAATATGGTCATCAAATTTAGCATCCTCTACTGCTTCAGTGGCAGCTATTATTGCAAATTGTGCATACATATCAAGTTTGCGTGCTTCTTTTCGGTCAAAGTAATCTAAAGGGTTGTAATTTTTTACTTCACAAGCAAATTGCGTTTTAAATTTAGACGCATCGAAGCGTGTAATTTTATCAGAACCACCAATACCATTTTTCAAACTATCCCATGTTTCGGCAAGGTTTTTCCCTAATGGATTAATTGTTCCAATTCCTGTAACTACAACTCTCTTTAATTCCATAATGTGTCTAAATTTAAAACTGCAATTTTGATTTAACTACTTAACGTTTTCGTCAATATGTGATATTGCCTCACCAACAGTTGAAATTTTTTCAGCTTGATCGTCAGGAATAGCAATATTGAATTCTTTTTCGAATTCCATAATTAATTCTACAGTGTCAAGAGAGTCAGCTCCCAAATCGTTTGTGAAGCTAGCTTCTGGAGTAACTTCGTTTTCATCAACACCTAATTTGTCAACAATAATTGCTTTAACTCTTGATGCAACGTCAGACATAATTCAATTTTTTTAATTAATAATAAATTTTTTTTCAATGGCTCTCGCCTAAT
>JAQICC010000161.1 GCA_027858735.1 Salinivirgaceae bacterium | reverse complement strand
AATAATCGGGGCAGGCTACTCAAAATGTGAAAACCAACAATTCCTAGGTCAGCCTGTCCCGTACCGGAGGTCGGGAGGGTTATACCTAAGTAAAGCGCCTCTTCACTTTGTTCGAATCGTTCAACTTAGGTAATGTTTTGATTTCTTTTTTTGCTTCATTACTTGCTTAACCATTTTACCAAAATTTTTGTCCTTTTGTCTTTTCTCCTCCTTGGTTGCCTCCAAATAGCTGCGTTCTTTTTCGAGTTTTTGATAGTTCTCAAAAAGCTTCACATCCAATTCATTGTTTTCAAGAGCTTCAATAATGGCGCAACCAGGTTCGTTGTTATGCGTACAGTTCTGAAACTTGCAGCTTTTTGCCAGATCAGAAATATTGGAAAATGTTCCTTCAATTCCTGATTTTTCACTTGTTACTCCAATTTCACGCATTCCGGGAGTGTCAATTAAAATATAGCCGGTATTTAAAACAAACAATTCGCGGTGGGTAGTAGCGTGCTTACCCTTGTTGGTAGAGTTGCTAATTTCTTTTGTTTGTAAAATTTCTTTTTGTGCTAAATTGTTGATTAGTGTTGATTTTCCAACGCCCGACGAACCTACAAAGCAATAGGTTTTGTTTTGTTCTAAAGTTGAAGCAAATTTCTTGATGTCGGGATCCGATAGATTGCTGATGCAATGAATAGTGATTCCTTCAAATCGCGCGTTCAATAAGTCTATTTTATTACTTAATTCTTCTTTATTATTCAGGTCAGTTTTTGTAAGTAATATTTCGGGTTTAACATTTCCTGAATTAATAATCGCTAAATACCTTTCAATTCTATTCAAATTAAAATCACGGTCGGCTGCTGTTGTAATAAAAGTGGTGTTTATGTTTGCTGCAATTAATTGAATGTCATTACTCTCAATGGCTTTTCGCGCTAAATAACTCTGGCGCTTTATTACTGCATGTATAATGGCTTGATTTTGGTCTAACTCGCTTATGGCAACCCAATCGCCAACAGCCGGAAAATCAAATCGGGAAGTTGCTGTATAAATTAAATTACCCACTACTTGAGCTTCGAATTCACCATTTTCAGAAACTACAATATAACGCTCTTTGTTTTCGCGAATTACCCGGGCAATGCCAAAATCAGTTAAACTTTGCTCTTCACGGTATTGTTGAAAAATTGGGTTATAACCCAAAGTTGATAACTTCATAGTTTTGGGTAATTAATTTAAGTTCAATATTAAACAAATACTTCGTTGATACCAAAGGCTATAGACTTAAATATTACATTTTGTTATTTTAAGTAAATTTAATTGTAAAAAATGTTTAAAGTTTTATCCCTTAATCCGATAAAAAAAGGTTGAGTTAAAGCGCTGCCATAGTCAAATGACCTGACAGCGTTTTATGGTTATGGTTTTTAGCGTTTTTTTCGTTTGCGATTACAAGTCTCTGATTTATATGTTTATTGCTTCAGTTTTCTCCACTTTTGAGTCTTCCACCAATCCATCAACTAAATTAATAATACGGTTTCCGTATTTTGCAAATTCTTGGTTGTGTGTAACCTGAATAATGGTCATGCCTTCGTTATTAAGGGTTTTAAGGAGTTCCATAATCATACGGCCCTGGGTGGTGTGTAGGTTACCAGTTGGTTCGTCGGCCAAAAGTAATTTTGGTTTGCCGGCAATTGCTCTGGCAATACCAACCAATTGTTGTTGTCCTCCCGAAAGTTGGGTGGGGAATAGGTCTTTTTTAGCAACCATGTTAAAACGATCTAATAAATCGGCCACAATGGCTTTTCGTTCTTTGTTTTTTACTCCTTTATAAATAAGAGGAGTTTCTATGTTTTCGTATACCGTCATTTCTTCAATTAAATGGTAGGCTTGAAAAATAAACCCAATGTGGTTTCGGTGATACTCCACTTTTTTCTTTTCCTTAATTTTGGCCATTGACTCATCATAAAAGTGATATTCACCTTCCGATGGTTCATCTAATAGGCCTATAATATTAAGCAATGTTGATTTACCCGCACCACTTGGTCCCATAATACTTACAAACTCACCTTCTTTTATTTCAAGGTTTATATCTTTTAAAATGAATGTACGTTGCAATTTGGCATCGTAGTACTTGTAAATTTCTTTAAGCTTTATCATAATCCTATCATTTATCAAGTATATCAAATTTATTCTAATATTCTATTAATTCACATTGTGTGCCAGAATTTTAAATGTCAGTAAAACAGTTATATAGCGTTAGTTAATTTTGGTTAATGTAAAATATTTTTACATGTTATTGGTTAATAAATTTACACTTTATTCCCTATCTTTTAAAA
>JAQICC010000029.1 GCA_027858735.1 Salinivirgaceae bacterium | reverse complement strand
AATTATTGCAATACGATGTCGGCGATAATCCTTTTAGCGTAAAAAAATAATTCTATAAACTAACGAAGTCTGAGAATAGGTAATTTAAGGAGTTTAACTATTATCTAATAGTAATTCAGTATTATTTATTTGACTTGATCATCTCAATTATAAATACTAAAATTGAAAATTATCCAACAGCCCTTTACCCCTATTTCTGTTAAAGCTAAATACTTGTATAGTATTACCTCTTATGAAAAAAAAGATTAGTATTTTTGGATAAAATAGAATTTAATGATTGAAAAAACTGAAATAACCATTTGTTTAGGCAGTTCGTGCTTTGCACGTGGTAACAAAAAAACAGTGGCTGCAATTCAAACCTATATTGAGGAACATAACTTAGCAGAAAAAGTTAACCTAAGAGGGGGCCATTGCTTTGGAAATTGCGATAAGGGTCCGACAATAAAAATTAATAAAAAATTCTTTGAAAATATCGACCCTGCAAATATTATTGATATTCTCGCTAGTGAAATAGAATAACAATATAGCTACACTACAATTAACTATTACATTAATCAACGATAAACAGAAATGAAACTTATATCCTCCATTAAAGAAAATTGTAAGCTTTGTTATGCCTGCATTAGGGTTTGTCCTTCAAAAGCAATTAAAATTGAAGATTCACATGCAAAAGTAATTCACGATCGTTGTATTGGTTGTGGAAATTGCGTTTCTGTTTGTGCGCCCAAAGCATTAGAATATGCCAACTCAATTAATCAAACAAATCATTTATTAAAAAATGCAGAAGAGGTAATAGCAATAATTGATCCGAGCATTGCCGGTGAATTTTCAGATATTACAAGCCAGCGCAATTTTGTTGGAATGATCAAAGCTTTAGGATTTAGCAAAGTATGCGAAGTAGCCTTTGGTGCTGATCTGGTTGCACTTAAATACCGTGACTTATTTAAAAATTTTAAAGGTAAATACTATATAACTACCAATTGTCCATCGGTAGTGTATTACGTAGAAAAATTCTTTCCGGGCTCTATAAATAACCTTGCTCCTATAGTATCACCAATGATTGCAACAAGTAAGGTTGTTCATAAAAAATATGGAGCCAATACAAAAGTAGTTTACATAGGGCCATGTTCGGCAGCCAAAATTGAAGCTGAACGAATTAGCGATGATGGTAAAGTTGATGCCGTATTGACTTTTGTTGAATTACGAAAGATGTTTAAAGAAAATGATATAACTGAAATCAAGGTTGAATACGCTGACTTTGATCCGCCACATGGAGGAAAAGGCTCACTTTTCCCTTTAAGTAGAGGAATGTTTCAGTCCGTACTTATTAATGATGATTTTCTTACCGGTAGGGTTATTTGCACCGAAGGAAGATATAATTTTATTGAGGCAATTAAGGAATTTGAAAACTTACACAGCTTAAAAAAACACGTAGATTTATTCTATTGCGATGGCGGCTGCATTATGGGTCCGGGAACTTCGCCAGGAGGCCAAAAATTTCATAGGAGAACACTGGTTATTGAATACACAAAAAAACGTCTTGACAAAGCCAACAAGGAAGTTTGGATGGAGAATGTTGAAGAGTTTTTAAAACTAGATCTTAGCAGAACCTATCATAAAAACGATCAGCGTATGAAAGAACCCGATGAAGAAAAGGTTCAAAAAGTGCTAAGTGCTTTAGGCAAAAAAACAAAGGCCGATCATATTGATTGCGGTGCATGCGGTTACCATTCGTGCCATGAATTTGGTACAGCAGTAAGTCAAAATTTGGCAAAGGCCGATATGTGCATGATTTTTAATATACAAAACAAACAAGACTATATTAAAACCCTTAAAATAACAAACGAAAAGCTTGAAAAAACTCGTGCAGCTCTTGTAAAGTCAGAACAAATTGCCTTAGACGAGAAAGAGGCCGTAAAAGAAGTGTCACATACAACAAATATAATGCTCCAGAAAATCCCATCGGGAGTCGTAATTATTGACAAATCGTTTAAAATAATACATTCGAACCAAAGCTTTATTGAACTGTTGGGTGAAGACGCTGAAGCCATCAACGAAGTGATACCAGGATTGCGAGGTGCTGATATTAAAACACTTCTACCACCCAATGTAATAAATCTTTTTCAGTATGCCTTAAACAATAACGATGATGTTGAAAACCGCGACATTCAATTAGGCACACAACTTTTAAATATTTCCATTTTTCCAATTAAAAAAAAGCAGGTTGCTGGAGCTATTATACGCGACATGTACTTGCCGGAAGTGCGACGAGAAGAGGCCATGCATCGCATAACCGATGTAATAGATAAAAATTTAAAAATGGTTCAAAATATAGGATTCCTGCTTGGTGAGGGTGCTTCGGAAACCGAACAAATGCTTAAGTCAATAATTAACTCATATAAATCAGAAAATAAAAAATAGAATGCATCAACGATTTTATATAGAGGTAAACTGCCAGCAAAAAAACCATGAAGGCGAACGTATTTGTGGCGATGTTTTTCTATCGCAACGAATTAAAGAAGAAAAGCGCATAATTGCAGTATTAAGCGATGGTATGGGTCATGGTGTAAAGGCAAATATTTTGGCAACACTAACTGCTACAATGGCACTCAACTTTACCAAAGAACATAAGGATTTTAATACCATTGCCGAAATAATTATGAATACGCTTCCTGTTTGCAGTGTTAGGCAAATAAGTTACTCCACTTTTACAATTATTGATATTGAAATGGACGGTAAAGTGAGTATTTTAGAATATGACAATCCACAAACAGCTATTTTTAGGGACAATAAAGTGTACCACCCAAAATGGCGAAGTATTGTTCTTGACAGTGAAAACAACAGCGGAAAAGAATTACGTTCATGTGAATTTCATCCTAGAAAAGGCGACCGCATCGTATTTTGTTCCGATGGCATTGTGCAATCGGGTTTAGGTTCAAAAAGATATCCCTTTGGATGGGGAAATGACAACCTCATAAAATATATTTCTGAAACCATTCAGCAAATCCCCAACATATCGGCTCGTAAACTTGCTAAAAATGCGATGAATATTGCAGTTGGTAACGACAACTACAAACCTAAAGATGATACTTCATGTGCTTCGGTTTATTTTAGAGAGCCGCGAAAATTACTTTTAGTTACAGGACCGCCGTATGAAAAAAAGAAAGATATTGATTTAGCCATGGCGGTATATAAATATCAGGGGAAAAAAATTCTATGCGGCGCAACAACAGCTGAGGTAGTTGCTCGTGAATTAGGTTTGGAAATTCGCGATAGTATGGAGTTTTTAGATAACGACCTACCTCCAATTTCATATATAGATGGTATTAATTTGGTTACCGAAGGAATACTAACCTTAACCAAAGTAACCGAACTACTGCGTAATCATGATAGTAACTTTGTGCCCGGCCGTGGACCTGCCGACCAAATTGTAGAGCTTATTCTAAAAAGCGATGAAATAAACATTATTATTGGCACGCGAATTAACATTGCGCATCAAGATCCTACCCTACCGGTTGAACTGGAAATTCGCAGAACTGTTGTGAAACGAATTGCTAAAGTGCTTGAAGATAAATTTTTAAAAGAGGTTACTACTGAATTTATATAGTTTTCAAAACGGCACGGTCATTGGTAATAAAGCGTATTAATTAAATAGAGAATACGAAAACTGTTAACTGGTTTAAACATAATGATTACTTTTTGCTTATTACTTTTTACTTAGTACTTTTGAAACATTATTAAAACAGAAGAACGTTGAATAAAATACTTATCCAAGTCTTATCATCACTAGTCATAACTTTAGGATTATTCAGTTGCAATCAAGCTGATACCGTGTGCCCTGACACACAGGTGTACGATTTTAAACTAATTCTGGAGCGGGTAAATGATAGCACATCTACCCGGTTAAAAATTTACTACACCGCTACCGACAGTATAATTACCGAAAGTAATTTTCCTGAACTGGTTAATATTCCAGTCGATTTGAATTCAGATAGCATGTCTTTTTATATCGATTTTATTAATGATACTGCTCCCGAATTGAATAAAACCGACACCTTTTCCCTTGCATACAAGACAACAACTTATATGACTGATCAGGAATGTGGCTTTATTATGAAATTTGAGATTGACACTACAACGTGGCATTATACAACACACCAAATTGACACAACTTTGACAATCAACCATTTGATAAATGCAGACAATGAAGGTAACCTTGCGATTTTTTATTAGTCTTTGCTTGCTTGCCTTGCCAGCAATTACAAATGCTCAAGATAAATTTGAGCGACAGATATTCGTGCGCACGGGTGTTGATTTATCGCGATTTGCTTTACCTATATCACACGATTTTGGGTTAACCGGTGCCGAAGTTTCACTTGATGGTGAAGTTAAATTCCATTTTTTCCCAATTTTAGAGCTCGGTTACAATAAAGTTAAGAATCATACCAATTTGCACAAGTACGATTTACATGGGAATTATTTAAGGTTCGGACTTAATTACAACATGACAAATTACAAACACCGACTTGATAGAAATTTATTTTTTGTTGGCGCACGGTATGCCATTTCAAATTATTCGCACGAAGCCACCGAAATAAACTTTGCAAACAACTGGGGAGCATTACAAACCAGCCTACCAACAACAAATTTAAGCAACCAATGGTTTGAAGCTGTTATTGGCTTACGAGCTGAGATGATAAAGAATTTGTATATGGGGTTCACCATTAGGGTTAAAAAAATGATTTTTAAACCCGACTATGGCAATTATATGCCCTTTTGGATTCCGGGCTATGGTGACCCTACAAAATCGATAGCCTTTGGTTTGAGTTACTCAATATTTTATGCCATTCCAATTAAAAATCCAAAACTCGATTTTGAAAAATAATTCTAATAATAATAGATTATTTCCTTTGATTCATTTTTCGAAGAAAATACATACGCAATTCCGAAACTAGGAATAGTAATATTTCGGTAATATAAAGTTGAATACTCCATATACAATCTTTTATACCAAACCCCAGCCGAAACACCAAAAAGCATTGGTGTGTAAAACTTTGCTTTGGTTTCGTGTTTGTTTAACCTAACAAAAACCCCATTAAAGCTATACCGTGGTGTAATAACAATTCTAAAATCGTCGGTAAAACTATAACCAATTGGCATAAAGAAGTCTAAGTTTAAGCCTCCATTACTTTCAAGATCAACCGGATTATTTGTGCCAAATAAACGAAAACTATCTTTTGCAATTACAAAACCAAAATCGCCAGGGCAAACGCATTTAAAAATATAAAAACAAAAACTGTCCACGAATTACACGAATTAGCACGAAAAACTAATTAAATCAACCTTCGGTTGCAAACCTGTTCCTATGCCAAGAGTAATACCAAATTCATCCACACCAACAGGCTTAGGGTCACTTAAATACATATTATTAGCAACATTGCACGATGTGCAAAATATATAACCTAAGTTGAACGATTCGAACAAAGTGAAGAGGCGCTTTACTTAGGTGTAACCCTCCCGACCTCCGGTACGGGACAGGCTGACCTAGGAATTGTTGGTTTTCACATTTTGAGTAGCCTGCCCCGATTATTTCGGGG
>JAQICC010000004.1 GCA_027858735.1 Salinivirgaceae bacterium | reverse complement strand
GAACAAAGTGAAGAGGCGCTTTACTTAGGTGTAACCCTCCCGACCTCCGGTACGGGACAGGCTGACCTAGGAATTGTTGGTTTTCACATTTTGAGTAGCCTGCCCCGATTATTTCGGGGAAACGAAAAGTATGAAAACCTTACAAGACCTTAGTCGATTGAGCAGATTTGCGATAGCGAATCGCTCAATTTGGGTATTATAGATTATAGAAATGCTAATCCTTCGCAACCATACACATTGCCAAGTCGCTCAAAAAAGCCAACTCACAAACCAAAACCTGTCAAAGAGTATGGCTGCCCCAACTCACGGACAGACTGCGGAGAATAAAGCATGAAAACACAACATTTTGTATAAGTAATGGCAGGTAAAGTACTAAATTTCAAGGTTTGTAGCCCGCTTAAACTTAATAACGGTTTGACAGGGAAGTACCACGCAATCTGCCACTCCTCATACAATTTTCCGTTAGATTAGTGCAAAAAAGCAAAAGAAAGTAATACAGGTTGATGATCAGAGTTCTCAAATTTTAAATCGATATTCTTATGTATAATAGCCTTTAAATTTGGAGATAATAGATAAAAATCAATTGTAGTTGTAATCGTAGTTTCCGGATTATACACTTCATCAATCATCCTATTGGTTGGTGTTTTTTCGCAATATTGCCAATCCCATCCTTCGGGCATAAAGTTTTCGCCAATACGCAAACGAGTTAAACGTCCTTCTTTCCCTCCATTTAATTCAGCCCCATCCTTTGGTGCATTCTGATTCCAATCGCCACCTACCAATACATAATTTCCCTTGTTATATTCCTCAATCAGGAATGTTTTCATCACCTCCATTTGTTTAATTCTGAGGCTTCCGTCGTCGTATGCTGAGTTATGGGTATTTATAATTAGTAATTCTTTGCCGTTCGATGTGTAAAAGCGCTGTACCATAAAGCAACGGTCAAGTAAAAATAATCCTTTTGGCCAGGCATAATTCCCTGGAAATGAAAATCGACTTGTTTTAAAAGGTTCACTTTTACTATATGATGCCAACCCGCCATCAACCTTACCTAAGGGGTTATTAGGAGGTACAGGCACAAATGCTACGTTATAATTTAAAGCAAAGCTCATATTATAAGTAGCCAAACATTCCGAAATACTATCCAGCTGATTTATTTTATAACTTCTTCTCGATTTTCGATCAATCTCTTGGAGTAAATAGAAATCAATGCTGTCGTGTTTTAATAGAGTATTTTTAATACCATTTAGGTTTATTAGTGTTCTATCTTTTGTAGTTCTCACTTTATCGCCTCCATCATAAAAAAAGCTCATATCGTCACCCAAACCACAATATCCAATATTCCAATTAAATACATTTAAGGTATCGTAAACATTAATAACTGTGCCAGTAGCTTCATTAATTTTTTCAATAGGCTTAGGTTTAAAATCAACTACAGTACTATATATTAGAAAGATGGCAAACAACAATGTTGGAATAAGGATTATTACTGCTACACCTTTAATTACTTTCTTCATACGATTAGAATTTTTGATATTCGTGCTAATATATAGAAAAATGACATAGAATTGAGTATAACTCAATGCAATTAGACCTAATAATTATAGTTATTAATATTACTTTTGGGCGTTATTCAATCAAATAAAGGTTTTAGGTATTGAAAATTATTGCAACCATAATTTTATATTTATACTGCATTGTTGCAGTTTTGGGTCAGACTACTTTTGAGTTTTTAGGAGTAGTAAAAGATTCCACCACAAAAGAACGTTTGGTAAGTGCAAGTGTATTTATTTTACCCATGCAAACTGGACTTTCTACTGACCAGCAAGGAAAATTTAAAATGGATTTGCCTAAAGGCACTTACAGCATACAAATTTCTTTTTTAGGATATAATACTTTACGAAAAGAAATAGAGGTCTCTACTAATGCAGTCTCAAAAACTTTTCTTTTAGCTGAAAAGTCCATTGCAGTTGAAAATGTAAATATTTCGGCAAAAAAATCTGATGAAAATATCCGATCGATTGAGGCAGGGACACTTATCTTGGAAACTAAAGACATAACAGGGCTTCCAAGCTTAATGGGTGAACCTGATATAATTAATGCCTTACGTTTAACACCGGGAGTTCAAGGTGGTGGTGAAGGGAATCCGGGATTATATGTCAGGGGCGGTGATGCTGGGCAGAATTTAATCCTTTTGGATAATATGACGCTTTACAATCCTTCGCATCTCTTAGGATTTTTTCCTGTTTTTAATGCCGATATTATAAACGATGCAACAATAATTAAGGGCGGAATTCCTGCTCAGTACGGAGGCAGAGCCTCTTCGGTTATTGATGTATCAATGAAAGAGGCCAATACGTCTCAATTGAAAATCAGCGGAAGTATGGGTATTTTATCTACCGATTTGGCAATAGAGTCACCTATAAATAAAGGAGAAGGATCAATAATTATTTCTGGAAGAAGGACTTATTTAAATGCGGTAAAATTTATGGCCAAACCATTTATTAAATCGGCAAATAGTTTTTTTAGCAATACCGATTATTATTTTTATGATGCTAGTATAAAGTTGCGATACAATATTTCACCCAAAACCCGTATTTTTGTTACTGCATTTGGTGGAAAAGATGCGTACAATTTAATGGATAATGAGTATAATGTTTCCAATAGAATGCAGTGGTTAAATGGTGCTGGTGCTGTTCGATTGAACCATACTTTTTCAAAAAAATTAATAGCAAACCTTGCCACATCGAAAACCCTTTTTTACTACAACATCGATGCTAGTTTTAACACTTATGGCTTTAATCTTTATTCAGCAATTGATGATTGGAAAAACACTTTAGACTTTACGTATTTGGGTGATGGAAATGGGTTGCTAAAATTTGGTGTTTCACATACTAAACATTTATTAACTCCGAATAAACTTGATGTAGACGCAGGTGAAATAGCGTATAAAAATACTAGTCAGTATCACTCAAATGAATATTCGGCTTATTTAAACGGCACAAAAAAGTTAACCGAATCGTTTACCATATCAGGTGGATTACGAAGCACCTATTATCAGCATAAGGGACCCTATACGCATTATGTGAGGAATGCAAAGGGTCAGCTTTCAGATTCCACGATTTACAACGCAGAAGAGGTTGTTGAAAGCTATTTGAAATTCGATCCAAATTTTAGTTTCATCTACTTATTTAACAATCAATCTTCAATAAAAGGTTCTGTTTCAATGATTCATCAGTTTGTTCATTTGGCTTCAGTTGGTACCGTATCGCTGCCTACAGATGTATGGCTGCCAAGTACTAATTTTATTAAACCGCAGCAGGTTTTGCAGATGTCGAGTGGTTATTTTCGAAATTTCAAAAACAATACTTATGAAACATCGGTAGAATTATACTATAAGCAATTAAATAATCAAGTCGATTTCCAGAATGGGGTTCTTGATAATTTTGACAATACCAAAATTGAAAGTAATGTAATGCTTGGTTCTGGTATAGCTTATGGTGCCGAGTTTTTTTTAAAAAAGAAAGTGGGGAATACTATAGGTTGGATAAGCTATACTCTTTCAAAAACATTGCGGAAATTCGAGGGTATAAATAATAACAAATACTATCCAGCAAAATACGATAGGGTGCATGATTTTTCATTCACACTAAATCATAAATTGAACGATCGTTGGGCTTTATCTGCAGTATTTGTTTATGCTACAGGCAATGCATTAACACTACCTGCCGGGCGCTATATTATTCAAGGGAATGTGGCCAATCATTATACCGATGTTAACTCGTTTCGCATGCCCGCATATCACAGATTAGATGTTTCAGCCAATTATAAACTGAAAAGTAGAAAAAGGTTCGAATCGTGGTTAAACTTTTCAATATATAATGTATATAACCGATCAAATCCGTATTTTATATATTTTGCTATTAAGGGCGACTTAGAGCATTACTATTTAAGTGTTGCTGCTAAACAGATATCACTTTTCCCAATTTTACCCTCAATAACATGGTCGTTTAAGTTTTAATGTATGAGACTAGTTAAGATATTTATAACAATAATTATTTTTAGTGCCATGGGCATTTTTAGCTGTGTTGAACCCAATTTTGAAGTTGAAAACTATCAAAGTGAAATTGTTATTGATGGTTGGATTGAACAAGGTAAAAGTTGTCAAGTATTATTGACTTTATCCGCTCCTTACTTTTCTGAAATTGATTCGATAAGCCTTCGAAAATATGGATTAACACGTGCAAAAGTTACCTTAAGCAATGGGGAGAATAGTGAAATTTTAACCTTAAAACCAAACACCTTATATTTTCCGCCTTATTACTATATAAGCACTGATATGAAAGGAAAAGCCGGAGAAACTTATACGATTACTGTTGAATATGGAGGAGTTACATCGTTTGCTACTACTACAATTCCAGAACCTGTTCTGCTTGATAGTACATGGTTTGCCCTTGATAATAATAAAGACAGTTTAGGCTATGTTTGGATTAAATTTAAGGATAATGCCAATTCAAAAGATTATTATAGAACATTTACCCAAATTATAGGGGAAGATTTGAAATACATTCCTAACCATATACCCAACTTTAACGATGCGTATTTTAATGGTCAAAATATAGTTTTCTCGCTATTCAAGGGCAATAAATCGATTGAAAAAGAAGATGATTTTTACTATAAAATAGGCGATACCATATTATTGAAGTTTTCAACAGTTGATAGAGATTCTTACAATTTTTGGAATTCTTTTCAGAAAGAAATTGCCAATACAGGTAATCCCTTTGCCTCATCGAATGCAAGGGTTTCTTCTAATGTAACTAATGGATTAGGTATATGGTGTGGCTATGGTTCAACCTACTACCAAATAAATGCAAAATAAACCTTTGCACTGTAATATATTAGGTATTAATTCATTTATTTCGCTACCATAAGTAGTACACTAACAATCTATTATGTAAGATAAATCCTTAAAAAAAAGCAATTCTATGCTATTTTCAAGAACAATTATTTTGTTATTTATGTTTATAGGTTAGGAGTAGGGTATTTAATATTAAAAAAATCTTATTATGAATTTTAATGATGTAAAAAAAATTTCAGCGTGGGAATTGTTGAAGCATCTTCAAAAAAAGACAAGGAGAAATTCGCAGTTAATAAGAAAAAATAGTGAAACTATTCAAATAGCGTTAAAGGGTGAATATAAGTTGGAATTGGGCAAGTTGGATATTGGAAAACTTCAAGCCAAGAATAATGAACTGATACAAAGAAATAGCGAAAATTTACAGCTGCATAATTCGCTATTGACATTCTTAAAGGCCATGGCTAACACCGAGGAAGTTCAAATTGGTGATGGTATGATTGAGATTTATGAGAAAGAAAATCAATCAAAATCAGTACCTACGTATAATTTTGATGAATATTTCGAAAAAACTATTGCGGGTTCAATTGCGTTTAATTCTAATCATCCTTATTTTTGTTCAGATGATTTTAAGGAGAAGTTATTGCAATATTACGTTGGTATTGAGGAATATGAAAAATGTGCTAAATTGGTAAGTAGGAGCTGTCTCTAGGCTTTTAGATTAATGGTTATTAAAAAGGATCAACATCAATAATAATTTGAGTGGTTTTGTAGTCTTTTTTTGAATTTACGCTAGTAATTATAGTGGAAATATCTTTTTTCATTTGACCAATTTGAGGGCCTTTTCCTACCTTGATTAAGATGTTTTTAATGTAATAGTTTTGAATTCGTATAATTACGGGAGTGGTTGGGCCTAAAATTTTGCATTGTTCAACAACTTTTAATTGGTTAGCCAATTCGTAGCTAACTTTATTTAATACGTTTTTATCGCGATGTTTAAGGGTTAGCTTAATTAGCCGGCTAAAAGGCGGGTAAAAGAATTGTTTCCTTTCTTTCAACTGGTAATCGTACATCTGTCTATAATTATTGTGTACTACCTGATTAACTATTATATTTTCAGTATCATATGTTTGAATAATAACTTTTCCTTGTTTGTTTTTTCTTCCGGCTCGTCCGCTAACTTGTGCCATAAGTTGGTAACTGCGTTCGTAAGCTCTAAAGTCAGGGAATCGCAACATGCTATCGGCACTTAAAATACCTACAATGCTAACATGTTCAAAGTCAAGGCCTTTTGATATCATTTGTGTGCCAATTAAAATATCAATGTTTTGATCCTGAAATTCATTGATTATAGTTTCATGACCATGTTTTCCTCTAGCTGTATCCAGGTCTAATCTGCCTACTTTAGCATCAGGAAAAATCAGTGAAATTTCGTCTTCCACTTTTTCTGTACCAAAACCTTTAGTTTCAAGTCCAGGTTCTTTGCACTTTTCGCAATAGTGCACTCCATTTATACTATAGCCGCAATAATGACACACCAGTTTATTAATCCCTTTATGATAAGTTAAACTAACATCGCACCATTTGCAACCAGGTACCCAGCCACAACTGTTGCATTCTAAAAAAGGGCTAAATCCTCTACGGTTTTGGAATAAAATAACCTGTTCGTTTTTATTTAAAGCCTCTTCAATATTGTCTATCATCATTGGTGAAAAGTGCGAGCGCATTTCTTTCTTTTTATGCGCTTTTCGAATATCCGAAAGCATTATTTTGGGCAATTCAACATCTTTATGACGCTGAAAAAGTTCAACTAATCCATAGCGCTCTGTTTGAGAATTATAGTAACTTTCAAGCGATGGAGTAGCGGTACCTAAAAGCACTTTTGCTTTGTGTAAAGCGGCCAAAACAACCGATAAGTCTCGCGCATTGTATCTTGGCGAAGGGTCGAATTGTTTAAACGTGTTTTCGTGTTCCTCATCAACAATTATAAGACCTAAATTGCTAAAGGGTAAAAAAATTGATGATCGAACTCCGAGAATAATTTGGTACGAATTTTCAGTATTGGCCAAAACATTTTGCCATATTTCTACACGTTCGTCATCAGAGAATTTTGAATGGTACACGCCAACTTTTGAACCAAAAACGGCTTTAAGGCGTTGAATGATTTGCGATGTTAGCGCAATTTCGGGCAAAAGGTAAAGCACTTGCTTGTTTTCCTTTAAAGCTTCTTCAATTTTGTGAATATAAATCTCCGTTTTTCCACTGGAAGTTACACCATGAAGCAATACTACATCTTTGGTTTTAAAATTTTCGTTTATTTCAATTAAAGCTTTTTCTTGATTGGGGTTTAGTTCTTTTTTTGTTTGAATGTTTTTCGATTCTTCTGAAATACGCGAAACTTGAGCCACAGTTTCTTTCAATATGTTTTTTTCAAGTAATTGCTTTAAAATAGCTGGGGTTGATTCTGCTTTTTCAATAAGCTTTTGTTTTGAAATACGTGTGCCCTCAATGGCTTTTTCTATTCCAACATAATTTATGTAGAATTGAAAAAAAGCATGCTGCTTTTTTGCCTTACTTAAAAGCTCAAGAGTTCGGGTTATTTTTTCTGGTGTGTCAATTTTTTTTGCCAGAACAATGTATTTTGCCAATTTTGGTTTGTACCTGTTTTTTACTTCTTCCTGAATGGTAATTGCTCCCAATGCATGCAACTCTTTAATTAATGCAATTGGATTTTTTACATCTGAAATTTTAGCAATATCTGCAATTGTTAAAATATCCTGTTGGCTTAGTAAATTAATAACTTGTTTTTGTTTTGCCGTAAATTCAGTAGTGGTATCAATAGTAATTTTAGGCAATATTTTGGTTTCACTTTCAAGCCTTAATCCCGATGGTAATGCTGCTTTGTAAAAATCGCCTATACTGCACATATAATAATCGGCGCTCCATTCCCATAAGCGAATTTGAAATTTATTTACAATAGGTTTTTTGTCTAAAATATCAAGAATAGGCTTTGTTTCATAGTCGGTAGGCTTGTTGTTGTGAATGGCGTAAGCAATGACCGTATAAAGTTTCTTGTTGCCAAATTGCACTAAAACTCGTTGCCCAATTTCTATGTTCTGTGTGAAATTATCAGGCAGTTCGTACGTAAAAAAGCCTCTTACAGGAAGAGGCATTATTACATCAATATATGTATGTGTGTTTGTCAATAGTAAAAAATCGATTAATTAAAAGCAATAAAAGTAGTTCTAATCTTCATCAAATAATCGTTTTCCACCTTGTTTTAATCCTTTGGCTTTATCAAAATCATCAACGTACGATTTTGCTTTGCTTCGCTTAGGTACTAGTTCATCACGCATGGCTCCTAGATATTTTTTATGTTTCTTTTTGTCTGATGATGCAATACCCGCTTCAAGCGATTTTATGGCCATATCAAGATACTCATATGCTACCCGATAATTTGGTGGTTGACGCATATCCATTTCAATTTCAGCAATGCTAATCATGCTTGGCACGTGATTCACACTTCGTATTACTTCCTTATAAGAATCAACGGCTTGATTTAATTGTTTTTTTGATTTGTAACGTTCTGCGGCTTTGTATACTTTTTTAACATCGTTAGGCAAATCTTGGGCTAATATTGCTGATGCAAAAGAAAAGCTTAATAATAGGATTAATAATTTTTTCATGAGTCCAGTTTTTAATTATAAAGTTTAAAAATACATAATTCAATTCATACGACAAACATTATGTAGATGCAAAAAGGTTAAAAAATGTTGCCTTAAATTGAAATATTAATATAAGCTGCAGGAAAAAACTGTTTTTTGTGTAAAAAATGCTGAGGTTTGTCAAACGCAATTTGAGGTGTGAATTATTCCGTATATTTTTGTTGCTATGATTATAAAGAGTGCATTATTCTTCTTAAGAGTTTTAGATGTTTTGTGGGATGCCTATGAAGGATTAGTAGGTTTGGTGGTAGTAAAGTTAAATAACAGAAAAGCAATTACAACTCCTCTAATTGAATCAACAAAACCTTCTTATTCAATAGTTAATAAATAGTTTCGAACTGTTTTTTTATATTGATTTTCATTCATATTCATTACTTGAATTTTGACATAGCTTTTATGGAATAACCATTTTAAGGTATGTTTAATCTTTAATTTATTCCCTCTTATTTATTATTCGATTTGTAGATTACGCAAGTATTTACAATATAATTTATTATTAGATAGTTAATGTTTATATATTATAGTTTTATGCATTCATTTAAATTATTTATTTTCGCATAACTAAATTTATAGAGAACTATGCTAAATTTCATATTCAATAAAATGTTGACAAAAAGAATTTTATTAATTTTTATGACTCTAATTGTATCCTTTATTGCATCTGCTCAGCGCGATGTAACCTCAAAAGCCGATAAAGCTTTTGAAAGTGGAAGATTTTATGAGGCCATTGATTTGTATAAATACTCGTATGCTAAGGCAAAGAATAAAGAACAAAAAGCAGAAATAACTTTTATGACTGCGGAATGTTACCGAATGATTCAAGATTTTAGGCATGCTGAAGTTTGGTATAAAAAAGCCATTAGAAAACGCTATCCAAATCCAATTGCAACTTTATATTATGCTGATGCACTAAGAGCAAACGGAGAATATCAGGAAGCACTTGTTGAGTATAATAATTTCAAAGAGCTTGTGCCCGATGATGAAAGAGCAATAAAAGGCGCGGAATCGTGTAGAATTTCCTTGGAGTGGATGGAGAACCCTACAAGGTACAAAATTGAAAACATGCGTTACTTCAACTCTAGGCAATCAGATTACGGACCTGCTTTTGGTAGGTATGATTACAAGCAAATTGTATTTACATCAGCGCGTGAAGGGGCTACCGGGAATAAAACAAGTGGAGTTACCGGCGAATATTATAGCGATGTTTTTAAAACAAGAGTTGATAGAAAAGGAAAATGGAGCGAGCCTGTTCCACTGGGAGAAGGCATTAATTCAGAATACGATGAAGGGGCCGCATCAACTAATGGGAAAGCCAATTCCTTATATTTTACAAGTTTTCGGGAAGATCCGGATGGAAATATGGTTTGTAAGATATTTAATTCAGAAAAAGAAGGTATTGGATGGGGGAAAGCCTCTGCCTTGTCATTAGTTGCCGATACCATTACCATTGGACATCCAGCCATTAGCGACGATGAATTAACGTTGTTGTTTGCGGCAAATATGAAGGGAGGCCAGGGGAAAAAAGATATTTGGAGAATTACACGTACTTCGGCATCAGGCGAATGGGGGGTGCCTGAAAATTTAGGAGCTCCAATTAATACACCTGGAGATGAAGTGTTTCCGTATATCCATTCTGATGGAACCTTGTATTTTTCTTCTGATGGCCATGCCGGCATGGGCGGTTTAGATGTTTTCTCGGCCAATCAACAAGCAAGTGGAATATGGGAGGTTCAAAATATGAAGTACCCTTTTAACTCACCTGCCGACGATTTTGGAGTGGTGTTTGAAAAAGAAAAGGAGCGAGGTTACCTTTCATCGAACAGGCAAGGGGGTAGAGGTGGCGATGATATTTATCAGTTCTCACTACCACCTATTTCGTTTAAATTAATAGGGAGGGTGCTGAACCAAAAAACCGAAGAAATTATTGCAGGTGCCGATGTTACCATTTATGGTAGTGACGGTACAAACCTTTCTAAAAAAACGGAAAACGATGGTACATTTACATATAAATTAGGACCAAATACCGATTACAGGATTGTGGTTCATAGAGGAGGATTTTTGAACTCAAAAGATAAAGAAACTACCAAAGGGGTAACCACTAGTAAAGAATTTAATATCGATATTTTCATGTCGCCTGACAATGCCCGTATCGACTTGCCGGGCATTCTGTACGATTTCGGGAAATGGAATTTAAGAGCTGAGTCTATGGTAGCTTTGGAGGAGTTGGTTGAAATTTTAAACGATAACCCTAATATTACTATTGAGATTGGTTCGCATACTGACTATCGGGGTGGGGACGCGGCCAATGAAGAACTTTCTAAAAAACGAGCACAGTCCGTGGTTGATTTCTTGATTACCTATGGAGTTGATCAGGAACGATTAACATCGAAAGGTTATGGAGAGTCAATGCCTAAGGAGATTGATAAGGCTACAGCCAAAAAGATTGATTTTTTAAATGAAGGGGATATTTTAACTCCCGCATTTATTGATGCTTTATCAGACGAATTGCAGAGAGAGCAGTGTCATGAAAAAAATCGTAGAACTGACTTTGGGTTAACCGGACGAGATTATGTACCGAAGATTAAACGCAGAAGATAAAACATAAAAAAAAGAGCTCCAGAGAGCTCTTTTTTTTATGTTTTATTATTTAGCTGCTACCATATTTGGAGAACTTCTACTTCAAAAATTATCACTTCACTTCCATAACCGAAACTTCTTGGAAGAAAAAGTTTTCCTTTGCTGCCGATATCAAATAAGGGTATACCATATTGCCAACCAGTTATGCTGTTACTAAGGGGAATCATTCTAACAGGGTCATTATCGCTTTGTATTTCCAAACTATCAAGAGTGTATCCTAAAGTTTTTACTTCCACATTATCAGAAAGTCTTGGAAATTCACCAGTGCCTTTCCTTTCAATAATATAATAAAATCCGGCATCGTGCTTAATGGCATCAATTCCAGTTTCACTTAAATACTCACGAATATCCTCATCGTCAATTTCCCAACTGTACCTTTGTTCCTCTTTGCAAGCAAATGCAACTATCAACACAAAACCAATCAGCAATATTTTTTTCATCATTAGTATATTTTAGTGGCAAAATTAGAAGTAATTAATCAATAAGCAAAGTGCATGAACTTTTTCATGGATTAATTGACATTTTATCAATTTAGGAATTGCTAAAATTGCGACTATAATATCTCTTATTTTATAATTAATTATGTTGACATTGGAACATTTATGATTTAAAAATGTTAAACTAAACATAAATAATAATTTTAAAATATGGCTAATATTACACTAAAAGGAAATAGCATTCAAACTATTGGAGAATTGCCAAAAATTGGTGATTTAGCAAAAGATTTTGAATTGGTGAAGAATGATTTGTCAAAAACAAATCTGAATGATTTTAAGGGTAAAAAGATTGTTTTAAACATTTTTCCAAGCCTTGATACAGGTACGTGTGCGGCATCGGTTCGTAGGTTCAATAAAGAAGCTGGTAGTCTTGTAAACACAAAAGTATTGTGTATTTCTCGCGATTTACCCTTTGCCCAAGCAAGGTTTTGTGGAGCCGAAGGTATTGAAAATGTAGAGACTCTTTCTGATTTTGCAACAGGCAAATTTGGCAAAGATTACAACTTGGAAATTGCCAACGGTCCATTAGCACATTTGCACTCAAGAGCAATAATTGTTTTAAATGAAGAGGGTAAGGTGGTTTATACAGAGCAGGTACCAGAAATTGTCGATGAGCCTAATTATGCTAAGGCTATTGCAATATTATTGTAGTTGGGAAAAGCCAATTTTGACCAATTTGATCAAAATTGGCTTTTCACTTTATTGAAGGTCTATTAAATTAATATCGAAAATTAAAACAGAACTCGCAGGAAGAGAACCATTTTGATAAGGACCATATCCTAAAGCTGATGGTAAAAAAAGTGTGCCATTTCCACCTAATGAAAAATTTGGAATACCTAGCTGCCAACCTGTAATTGCTTTGTTTAAATCAAGAAATATGGTTGAGTCAGTACTTTCACCGAATACAGTACCATCTAATAAATACCCTTTATAAAATACTTCAACAGTTGAAGCCGGGGTTGGAAAAATACCATTACCTTCCAAGCTAACATGGTAATATAAACCTAATGTATCTTCAATGGCTTCAATGTTTTTCGCTATGAGATATGCTCTAATTAACGAATCATCAATTTGAGCCTGCTTTGTTGAATCAAATGGTTCATAATAAATCGGATCGGGTTCTTTTATACAGGAAGTACTTAAGAAAAGTAGTATTGATAATACTGCTGCTATTGATATAATTGTGTTTTTCATAAATTTTAAGGTTAAAAAATATTCTTTGCAAAACAAATCAATTTTTGTAAATATTCAGTACGTTTTCAATGGTTATTTCATAAGTAATATTTTTGATACTGAATTGTTAACCCTCAAAAAATCAGCATTTTTGCAGCCTTATAAAATATGATATTCAGGCATTCTTTTAAATTGGAAATTGGGGGTTAGTTTTTCACATTGTTTTTAACTATTTTTGCGCCTTGAAATTGCATGTGTTTTTTGCAAGAAGTTTATTTTGTTTATCAATAAGTTATGGCTAGTAAATCACGATATGATGCAAGAGGTGTTTCAGCCTCAAAAGAGGATGTTCACAACGCAATAAAAAACCTTGATAAAGGACTTTTTCCCAATGCTTTTTGCAAAGTAATTCCCGATTATTTAGGAGGTGACGATGCGTTTTGTAATATCATGCATGCCGACGGTGCAGGTACAAAATCATCATTAGCTTACATGTACTGGAAAGAGACTGGTGATTTATCGGTATGGAAGGGCATTGCACAAGACGCCATTATCATGAATATTGATGATTTATTATGCATTGGAATAAGCGATAATATTTTGGTAAGTTCAACCATTGGCAGAAATAAACGATTGGTGCCCGGCGAAGTAATATCGGCAATTATTAATGGTACCGAAGAGGTATTGGCAAACTTACGAAGCCTGGGAGTAAATACGATTTTTACGGGTGGAGAAACTGCCGATGTGGGCGATTTAGTTCGTACCATTATTGTTGATTCTACAGTAACAGCTCGTGCCAAAAAGTCGCAAATAATTGATAATACAAAAATTCAGGCTGGCGATGTAATTGTGGGTCTATCCTCGTACGGTCAGGCAATATACGAAAGTGAATACAATGGGGGTATGGGCAGTAATGGATTAACTTCTGCACGCCACGATGTTTTTAATAATTATTTAGCTCAGAAATATACTGAAAGCTTCGACAATGGAATTCCATCTGATTTAGTTTACTCAGGTAATTACAAATTAACCGATGCTATTGAGGGGTTAAATATCGATGCAGGTAAATTAGTGCTTTCTCCTACAAGAACTTATGCTCCGGTTGTGGCTAAAGTTTTAAAGGAAAACTTCGATGCAGTACACGGTATGATTCACTGTTCGGGTGGTGCCCAAACTAAAGTTATGAACTTTGTAAACAATGTTCACATAACCAAAGACAAGCTTTTTGACATTCCACCGTTATACCGTATTATTCATGAAGAATCGGGTACTAACTGGAAAGAGATGTATAAAGTATTTAATATGGGACATCGCTATGAATTTTATGTACCTAAAAACGAGGCAGGTACAATAATTGATATAGCAAAAAGCTTTAATATTGATGCACAAGTGGTAGGCAGAGTAGAGGCATCAAGCAAAAATAAACTAACAATTGAAAGTGAATTTGGTACATTTTGTTACTGATTTTCACAACTAAGGAGGATATATAGATATGGCCGAAAATATGATGTTAGAGAGGCTTATTGGTGTAAAGATACGGTTCGAAGAAATTGGTGAACAGCTTACCGATCCTGAAGTGATGACTGATGTGAAGCGTTTTGTTAAGCTGAACAAAGAGTATAAAAATCTTGAACCACTAATTGAAGCACACGATAAAATCAAAAATATATTAAGTAACATTGACGATGCTCGCGAAATTCTGAATCAGGAGAAAGATGAAGAGATGCGCGAAATGGCAAAAATGGAGCTTGATGAATTGGAAGCAGAGGTTGAACCTTTAGAGGAAGAAATAAAGCTTTTATTATTGCCAAAGGATCCGGAGGATGATAAAAATGCAGTACTGGAAATTCGCGCTGGTACAGGAGGTGATGAGGCAAGTATTTTCGCCGGAGACTTATTTCGCATGTATACCAAATTTATTGAATCAAAAGGATGGAAGATGGATGTTACCACAATAAATGAGGGTACCTCAGGTGGTTATAAAGAGATTGTAGCTTCTGTTACAGGAAATGGCGTTTATGGTGTTATGAAATACGAATCGGGCGTGCACCGTGTTCAGCGAGTCCCTCAAACGGAAACGCAAGGGAGGGTGCACACATCAGCTGCAACAGTGGCCGTATTGCCCGAAGCTGAAGAATTCGATGTTGAATTAAAAACGGAAGATATACGGCGCGATGAATTTTGCTCTTCAGGACCCGGAGGACAGTCGGTTAATACAACATACTCTGCCATTCGATTAACACATATTCCTTCAGGAATTGTAGTGCAGTGTCAAGATCAAAAATCAAAGCTGAAGAATCTTGACAAAGCCATGACAGAACTTCGTACCCGATTATATAACATGGAATATCAGAAGTACATGGATGGAATTGCATCGAAACGTAAAACGATGGTTTCATCGGGCGATCGTTCAGCAAAAATTAGAACCTACAACTGGCCACAAGGTAGGGTTACCGATCATAGAATAAATCTTACAATGTATAATTTATCGGCTATTATTGATGGTGATATTGCTGAGATCATTGAAAAGCTTCAGCTGGCAGAAAATGCCGAACGATTAAAAATTGAGGGAATTTAATTATGTTTTTATAGTTGAAGTAACTTACAATTGTCTGCTAATTAGTGCGTGCAAGAAAACTCGGTCTCTGATAAGAAAGCTCCAAGAATGAGGCTTTCGCAGCATTGAAAATCAGGAGTCCCGAAATCTCGGGATGACTGGTTGAAATGCAAGAGT
>JAQICC010000400.1 GCA_027858735.1 Salinivirgaceae bacterium | reverse complement strand
TTATCGATTCGCCGCACTTTATCAGCGACAAGATACTCTAGCATTTATGGAATCACATGTTGCTTTTTTTGATCACGTCCAAGGTGTTTACAAGAAAATGGTTTATGATAACATGCGAGATGCAGTAAAGAATTAAGAATGCCTGTATTTCGACGCGATTTTAAACAGCTGGTTCAAGAAGCTTCTGTGGAACGCATAAACTACGAAGAATTCCTTTTACGTCTTATGGAACGAGAATTTGAAGTTAGGGTAGAAAATAGAAAAAAAGTTCAAATAAGACAGGCTGAATTTCCTGCAAAAATGTATTTGAATGATTTAATTAGAGACCAGCTACCCACCGATGCAAATGAAAATTTAACCTTATTGGAAAGACTAGATTTTATAGAATCAGGGCAGAATATAATTTTTGCAGGAAATTCCGAAAGAAATACCATGCTTGTATTTATTCGCCGCAAGGTAAGATCTGAATTATGGTGTCCTATATGCCATTGCCAATTTCTGGAAATGGTTGAAGTATTAAACGTGGCAAATATTTCAGAAAAATATGATTCGGATAGCTGTTTTATAATGCCTTATTCTACTGATTATCTTGATAATTGGGTTGGATCATTTTCAAAAAGCCTTGAAATTTAAAAATAATGAATATAACTAAAAATATCATTCCTTATCATCAACATAATCCTGCAAATAGGCAAATTTTGGAGTTAACTTACCACCTTTTGCAATAGTTGCTCGTTCAATAATTCCATCATCGTCGTTAGCAAACAAAGCCGGGAAAACATGTTTTATTAAATCACGTCCAAAATCGCGCGAAGCATTACGCGGTAGTTCACCAGGCAAATTATCCACCGCCATTACGGTAATATTACTTTCTTTTGAAAAAGCAGGCTCCTCCATTCCGGTTTGTGGATTATAATCGTAATAAGGTTCTTCAATATTTGAAGCCCGAATGGTTGACGCTATGGGCCCATTTATGTCGCAGCTCACATCGGCTATTACCGAAATTTTAAAATCAGGATCTTTAAAATCATCTTTCTCAATAAATTTTGGTGATTTCGGATCCCAAAAATGACAAGAGATATAAATGTCGGTAACCTTCTGATAGGGTTTAAATGCAGACTCATACATTTCAGGATTGGCAAAGAAATGCTGTATTTCAAATGGGACTCCATCTTTACGCTTTACATAGTGCATGGGCTCAATCTGACATACTACCGGTTCATCAAAATTATGATTCAAATATTCTTTATAAGTAACCGTTCTTATTTTTAAAGCCCCCAATGTCTCTAATGCTCCTGAAGCTACTCTACCTCCACCGGTAATTAGTATTTTAAGGGGCTTTAAAGCGATCTTACGCAAACCGGCATACATTTCATCTAAATCGTGGCATTTATAAGCTGGCTTTAATGAAAAGCTATTGGTACTATCTCCTCGTGCTCGTAAGGCATTATATGCACCCACTACCCCCGCCCAATAACCAAAGGCAACAATACGCGAGCCATTTGGCCGGGTTAAGTATTCATAGTCAATTAGGGTAATGTTTTTATTTAAAATTGTTTTTAATAAATTACGATTATAGGGCTGTTTTTTTCCAACATGTGAGAAAAACATGTACGTTTTATTTGCTAAAAGCTTATCTGGCATAACTTCTTTTACTCCTAAAAGTATATCGCAGTCTGAAACGTCTTTACTCAATGGAATTTGAAGATATTCATATTCATCATCTTTAAAGCAACGTTTTTTGCTATCCTGCACCACCACTTTCACATTGGGGAATAGCTCTTCAATAATATCAACCTGAACAGGAGTAATTGGCACCCTTTTATCGGGTGGGTTTTTTGATTCTTTAACAATACCAATACGAGCTTTCATTGTCATTATTTGATGAATTTTAGTTCGATAATGAACGAAATTAAGAAAAGCATTGATTAATGTTTGAAAAACAAAGGTGATTAAAAACAGATTTTGGTGTATCTTGTATGCTCTAAAAATAAAGATTCAAAAAGATGCCTTATAAAAGCCCAAAGAGTTCTGTTTTTTTTGTGAAAGAAATCGACAAAATATCCAAAATATTGTAGTAAATTTGCGTTCCATTCATTTTGGGGTTGATTTGGTTTTGACAGCAAGATGGAGTATTATGTAAGCATGCTGGGCGTTGTGAAGCCGGCCCATAAATCCCGGACACACACTTTATAATTGGCGAAACTAATTACGCTCTTGCCGCTTAATCGAAGTTTAGTAAATTAAGCAGTCCCGATTTATCGGGATCATTCCGACTCAAGGAGACGGAACAAGACACTTCCCGGAAGCCGCTGTACTGAGGCTCACCGATTCGGAGGTGCTATAAATTCAGAACTAGTCCCGATATAGCTTCGCTATCGGGATGAAATTAAGGAGATAAGATATAGGTCGGTGGCTTTGATCCAGCTTATATTCGAAAATTAAGTCAGAGCTAAGCATGTAGAAAGCCTAAGGCTTCCTTGTTTGGACCCGGGTTCGAGTCCCGGCAACTCCACAAGATAAAAAGCCTCTAAAACATTAGTTTTAGAGGCTTTTGTGTTCATAATGCTATTTTTCGTTTGAACTAGAACTTATAGTTACCGACAAAATATTCGACATATTCAGGTATTTTAGTACCCAAATAATATGGCCTATTCATTAAAATGGAACTTACTGGCAACTTTCCTTATTTTATCGGGGATAGCCCCGAAAAAGTTGCTTTTGTAGCAACAGAAATATTATTTGCTAATAATCTGTCTAATAGTGTATTATGATTTTTTTGTTATTTTTAGTAATTCTATTGAAATAAAATCAGTAACTTGTAAAGCACCATAAAGTCAATAGTTTAAGATTTGTATCCACAGATTGGAGCCCGAATTTTTACGCTCCCGGTGTTTTTTATTTTTTTAAGCATTGTAATGTTTCATTGGTTCTGTACGATTCTATATTCATATTAATTATGTGTGCTTTGTGCGTTAACCTGTCAACCATTGCCGCGGTCAATATTGTATCTCCAAATATTTCGTTCCACCTGTCAAATGAAAGGTTAGTTGTTATTATTGTAGATTTAATACTTGCCCTTATTTATAAATGAGAAAATAATAATTCCGCCCCTTCTTTATCAAAAGAGATATATCCAAATTCGTCACAAATGACCAGATCGTATTTCTCGAACCGATTTTCAAACTGCCTCAAAGTCATATCTGAACGACATTCAACTGAGTAATCAGCCTTGGTACTGTTGAGAAAAGTACCTTAAAATCGTTTAGACACGCCTTTATACCAAGCCCTATGGATAAAAAGGAGAAAATATATGGACATTCAGACGGAATGCTTCGATTTATTGACAACGAGACCGTTTTAATCCACGATTTTTATAAAAATGATACGATTATACAAAAACGATTAAAACAGGCTGGATTAAAAACCGAATTTATTGATATAAAAGTAAAACGTAGAGACGAACGAAGTTGGGCTTATCTGAATTTTCTCCAAACGAAAGACCTGATACTACTTCCTAAGTTTGGAATTGAAGAAGACGGACAAGCATTAGAGCAGATTAAAGGCTTCTATCCTGATTATAAAGGGAAAATTAGCCAAATAGACATGAACGAAACTGTCAATTTAGGTGGTACATTAAACTGCATTACGTGGACAACAAAAGAATAAAAGACAAGGAAATACGCGCCCTAACAATTTGTAAACGTAATGCGAGCAAACGTGCAGGCAGGAAAGTCTTTAAGTTCGTGCAGCCCCGCAAATTTAATTTCTTAACAGAAATAAATTTGTTTAAGTGGCGTTCAAAAATTAAATTCGCTACTTAGTAAACTGTAAGCGTGGAAAGCTTTAAAATCGCACTACGCTTACAATAACGTTAATCATCTGTTCTTTGAAGAGTTCTAAAAACGAACATTCAATGCTCATTTTTCACACCTAAATATTTCTCCCTTATGCCAGTTCTATAAAACGCACCATTTCAACGAGGGTTTAATGC
>JAQICC010000395.1 GCA_027858735.1 Salinivirgaceae bacterium | reverse complement strand
GCATTAAACCCTCGTTGAAATGGTGCGTTTTATAGAACTGGCATAAGGGAGAAATATTTAGGTGTGAAAAATGAGCATTGAATGTTCGTTTTTAGAACTCTTCAAAGAACAGATGATTACGTTATTGTAAGCGTAGTGGGGAGTTAACTCCATTTACGCTTACTGATTGTACCTAAGATAACAAATTGAGACTTCGTTACAAATAACAAATTGCCCACATTACGTTTACAAATTGTTGCCAGCTGTACTTCCTAAAGAAAAAATGGATTTAGAAATTCTTTTAATGGTATAAGAGTATCAGAATTTAGATCCCAATGGTTAGCATCTTTGTAATCTCGATTTCGTTCTTTAATTTTTTCCTTTTGAGATTTTGTTTCACCCACTAGAGCCTCCAAATACCCATAGATCTTTGTTTTCTTTGCTGGAATTGTTAATGGAATACCACGTCCTATAATTGTTTTTGAACTTAAACAATTCTCATAAATATCCCAACAATCAAATATTGCTGAGTTATTTTGATTTATTATATTTTCTAATACCTTTTCTAAGTCTCCAGTGTCTGAATTATTAGGCCATAAAAATATTTCAAATTCAAGATTTAATTTCTTTTTCCATTCTTCAATTTGTTTTAATCTTTCAGCATAATCTAAATCTGCATCAAACAGCAGTATATTAACTCCTTCGTTAGCAGTATTGCTATTCATTTGATTAACTAATAATTCACTTTTTCCTTCAGAGTATATACTTGTCCAACCATTAGTTTCAACTATATCTTGCTTGGCTAATTGATAGTTATATTGTTGAGAAATATAATCTTTTATAAATTTCATATCAGCTATGCCTTCTACAAATATTTTAACTTCCATAACTATCGAATTTCTGTTTCTGTTTCAATTGCGTCTTTAAAGCCCTCGAAAGTGTATTTATAAGCTTTAACACCTATTTTTTTTGTGTGTGAAATAGTATATACACAAAGTTTTTTTTGAAAATCTTGATAGTTACTTTCTTCAAGTAGTTCTTTTAAACAATTTAAAGTTTCAATATTATGTGATGAAATAAATAATTGCACGTTGAATTCTTTTGAAATAGTTATAATACTTGCCCAGAGTTGCTTATGAGCCGAATAGTGTAATCCATTTTCTATTTCATCTATTAGAACTACACTGTTTTTTCTTTCAGCAAGAGTGGTAACAATGTTTAGAAACTTCCTAACACCATCACCTGCAATATTACTCGGCATTAACTCCTCAATATCGTAGTAGCTAAAATATAATCCATCAGGAAGAGGATGAATAGATTCAATATTAGGATCTATTTTTTGTAATGCATCTAAAATAATTTGTCCTTTTTTTCTCTTTACAATTTCCGAAAAACGAGACAAAGCATTTGATTCATCACTATTCCCTGTTACAAAAACAGCATGTAATTCTTCCTTATATACATTATTGATATTATGAGAAATTTCTGGAGGATTAAATATTATAGAACTTTTAAATGGCTTCTTTGGTTTTTGTCTTTCTCTTGATGAGAAATCGAGTTCTAAGCCAGTTATTAGTGGTGAAGAAGTAGATGCATCAATTGCAAATTCATCGCTTTTAACTTTTTTATTAATTTTTTCAGTATTAATGTTTTTTTTAAAAATAGGATTCAATACTAATTTTCTTTCAGAAAAATCATCAAAGATACATTCAAATTCAGGTTTGTTTGAAAATTTTAATTTATGAAAAAGATATTTGAATTCATTAGCATCCTTAATATTCAACCCTCTTAAACGGTTAATATTCTCAGGTAATGCAGGGTTTGACATTCCTATCAATAAGAAAATTGATTCCAAAATAGTAGTCTTTCCTGAGTTATTCCGACCTATGAATAGATTAATTTGATTAAAGCCATCAACCTTTATATTTTCAAAGCCTCGGAAATTTCTTATTGTTATATTATTTAACTGCTTCATAAACATTTTCATTAATTCTTCAAAGATAAAAAAAATCTAATATCTATTGGTATGAACATTTATACAGGTGCTTTTCATAGACTCCCCTTGGTATTGCTGGCAACGGCAGCTATAAACACAGTGCGTTTTGATTAATACTATTTTCAGTTTGCTTCATAGCCGAGATAAATTTAAAGACACCAAATTAATCAAATTATTTCTAGTCGAAAATTTATTTTCGGCGGGGTTAACAAATTGGAACCATGCTAATATAACCAAATTGCAGCATTGCGTTTTATAGTAGGTTGGCTGCTGCCCTTTAATACCATTACAAACTCTTTTGATTAAATCGAAGACGTACCATTGCTAAGTGCGGATGTGTGTGCTAGCAAGAAGGCTCTTTTGCAGCCTTTGGATTTTGAGTTTGGGCTAGTGTGGGCTGTAAATGTGCCTGATAGCGATGGATTTGGTGCGGAGGCTTGTACGTACTAACTCTCTATTTTAGTTTTTTATTCCTGTATGAATTGGATTAAATTGTGTCCGAAATGTAATGGCGTTAGTTTTAAGGGATCAGACAATAAATATATTGGCTAAGTCGACAAGAATATTGAAAACAGGCTGGCTCTTTGACGAGGTTTGACTTTACTTTTTTTTGTTTAAAGCATCCCGAAAATGTGCCAGCCTGAATATGTTAGCTATTTTTTTATTATTTTTTTAAATTCAAAGGATTTACCATTTTCAAGTTTAATAATGTACACTCCAGGTGCAAAATCACTTGTCTGTATGATGGTTTTTTCAACCAAATTTCCTTTAAAGGCTACTTGCCCGTTAATATTTAAAATCGCAAATTTTAATTTTTCAGAATTCCCTTCTATTTCAATAATTAATTTATCAGAAACTGGATTTGGATAAGCTTTAATTGTTGTGTTATTTTCAGATACTTCAATTCCAGTAAGGGTTACATTAATCGTATTTGAAGCATCAGAACTACAACCTAAAAGTGTTACAATTGCATAATAATCACCATTTACACTAGCAGTGTAATCCTGTTCAATTGCATCACTAATTAAACTATTTTGATCAAACCATTGGTTTCCTAACGGTGCATCGGAATGTAAAACGTTTTCGTCTAAAGATATTATTGGAGTTGTTGGTTTACTATTTACAGTTACTGCAAAAGTTGAAGTTGAACCCTCACCGCATGTATTTATGCCTTTAACAGTAACATCGCCAGATGTAGCGGATATTCCAAAATCTACCGAAATACTATTTGTAGTGCTAGTTCCAGTAGCTCCTGTTGGCAAAGTCCAAATATATGATGAAGCGTTTGCATTTGCGGGTATTGTATAAGTTACAGCTTTTTGACCTTGACAAACAGTTGCTAACCCTGTAATTGTATCGGTAGTTGTTAGTGGAATACACCCTAATACACGTGCAACTCTATTTCTGCCTGTTGAGTTATATGAAGTGAAGTTACCGCCGATAATAATTTTCCCATCGCTTTGAATGGCGGTTGTATTAACAAAATTGTCTGCTCCTGTTACATGATTAAAGGTTGTGTCTAATGTGCCTTCTGAATTTAAGCGAGCGAAGTGGTTTATTGGTTTTCCGTTAAAGGAAGTGAGTTCACCTCCAATAATAATTTTCCCATCGCTTTGTATGGCAATTGTTTTAACATAACTATCTGCTCCTGTTCCTGGGCTAAACGTTGCATCTATACTTCCATCAGTTTTCAGGCGGGCGATATAGTTTCTGGCTATTCCATTAAAATAAGTGAACTGCCCCCCGATAATAATTTTCCCATCACTTTGTATGGTAGTTGTATTAATAATATAGGATGCTCCCGTTCCAGGGGCAAAAGTTGAGTCCAATGTTCCATCAGTATTTAGACGAGCGATGCGGTTTATATCTGTTCCGTTATAGGAAGTGAAATCGCCCCCGATAATAATTTTCCCATCACTTTGTATTGCAATTGATTTGACAGGATAGTTTGCTCCCGAGCCTTGGTTAAAACTGGTATCCAAAGTTCCATCTGCATTCAGTCGGGCGATGCCGTTCATAGTTGTTCCGTTATAGGAAGAAAAATATCCCCCGATAATAATTTTCCCATCGCTTTGTATAGCAGTTGTGTAGACAATACCGTTTGCTCCAAATCCAGGGTTAAAAGTTGCATCCAATGTTCCATCGGCATTAAGGCGGGCAATGTGGTTTCTTGCTGTTCCATTATAGGAAGTAAAATCGCCCCCAATAATAATTTTACCATCACTTTGTATGGCAGTTGTATAGATAATATTGTCTGCTCCCGTTCCAGTGATAAAAGTCGCATCAAGCGTTCCATCAGCATTCAGTCGGGCAATTCGGTTTATTACTATTCCGTTATAGCTAGTAAAAGCCCCACCGATAATAATTCCCCCATCGCTTTGAATGGCAGTGGTATTGATTGAATAGTTTGCTCCCGTTTGAGGGTTAAAAGTTGCGTCTAAGGTTCCATCGGCATTTAGGCGTGCTAAACAGATTGTAACCGTTCCGTTGAAAGAATCAAAATTACCCCCGATAATAATTTTCCCATCACTTTGTATTGCAATTGATTCGACAAGTTTGTCTGCTCCCGTTCCAGTGTCAAAAGTTGCATCCAAAGTTCCGTCGGCATTCAGGCGGGCGATAGGGTTTCTTGTTGTTCCATTATAGGATGTGAAATACCCTCCGATAATTATTTTTTCATCACTTTGCACAGCGATTGAATAGACATCATTGTTTGCCCCAAATCCCACATTAAAAGTTGCATCCAATGTTCCATCCATATTTAGACGAGCGATGCGGTTTATTGCTGTTCCGTTATAGGAAGTAAAATCGCCCCCAATAATAATTTTTCCATCATTTTGTATGGCAATTGAATTGACATCATTGTTTGCTCCTGATCCTTGGTTAAAATTGGCATCCAAGGTTCCATCGGTATTCAGGCGAGCAATTTTGCCTTTTGTTGTACCATTATAAGAATAGAACTTACCCCCGATAATAATTTTCCCATCGCTTAGTATGGCAATTGAATTGACTTCATTGTTTGCTCCCGTACCTGGGTTGAAAGTTGGGTCTAAAGTCCCGTCTGCATTCAGTCGGGCAATGTGGTTTATTGTAGTTCCATTATAGGAAGTGAAATCACCCCCAATAATAATTTTACCATCACTTTGAATTGCGGTTGTTCTTACACATTCGTTTGCTCCAAATCCTGGGTTAAAAGTTGCGTCTAAAGTTCCATCGGCATTCAGGCGGGCAATATGGTTTATTGTTGTGCCATTAAAGGTAGTGAAATAACCCCCAATAATAATTTTCCCATCGCTTTGTATAGCTATAGTAAAGACAATATGGTTTGTTCCCGTACCTGTAGTAAAAGTTGTATCCAAGGTGCCATTGGTATTCAGGCGGACAATACGGTTTCTTTCTGTTCCATTATAGGTATAGAAACCACCCCCGATTATAATTTTTCCATCGCTTTGTATGGCGGTTGTCATTACTGAGTTGTTTAGTCCACCTCCGCTACCAAAGCCAATGTCGGAAGGATTAAATGTGAGGTCAATATCGCCAGCGGTTTGTGCCCTGACGTTAAAACTAAAGACTGTTAAATACAGCATTGCTAAAAATAAGATTCTCGTTTTCAATTGTGTAAATTTAAGTGGTTAGTATTTATTATTTGTGATTTAAGGTTACGTCTAATTACAAATAGTTTGCTAAAGTAATATAATTTACATTTAAATTGTATCGAGTTGCAAAAAAGCATAAACAAAGCGGGTGCCGAGGCAAAAAAAGCAAGTGTTTGACATCTGCTAAGGCTTTAAGGAAAGGGTTGACAAACTGTTGCTTTTGTGGGTTGGGGTACTTGTTTTTTTTCGATTTCAAGTTAACATAGAACAATCACCAATGGTTCCTCAGGGTTGCAGCCAACTTAGTTATAGAGACCGTATCCACTTATTTTCTTGGTTACGGCTTCTATTTCGCACATGTAATATGTTTACTTTACTTATGCGAATAACTAATTTTTGATTTTTTATAGTCATTTTTCATTTATCTAAAATACGAAAATATGTGGTTTTCAAAAAAGGCAATTAAACGTTCCTTTAATAGGACACAACCTGCCATGTATTTTGGACAAGTGGATATTTAAGCATAAATATGTTTATGGTGGCATTGGCGATTTTAATCATACGCTAAAAATAAATCCGAACGATTTGGCAGAGGCATTAGATGTAGTATTGAAATTTGATTAAATTTAACCTAATCAATTCAAATTATTTATGATTTTAGCAGCAGCACAATTTGATCCGACAGATGGTAGTATTGATAAAAACTTAGGTTACCATTATAATCTTATTGATTTGGCCTACACACATAAGGCTCAATTAATTGTTTTTCCTGAAATGTCGATTACCGGTTATGTACGTGAAAGGGCACCCGATTATGCCTTTGTTGAAAACGACAAACGACTAAGTGAGTTGCGTAAATTGGCCCGCGATTATAGAATGGTTATAATTGCAGGGGCTCCTATACGTATAGGAGAGAAGCTACATATTGCTTCGTTTGTGTTACTGCCCGATAATTCGGTAAAAATTTACACCAAGCACTTTTTACATAAAGGCGAGGAAGTTGCCTTTGAGTCTTCAAAAGAGCACAATCCGTTAATAAAACTTAATGGCGAAGAATTTTCGCTGGCCATTTGTTTCGACATTGAAAATAAAGAACACCTTGAAGCAGCTTGCAAGAACAAAAGCACTTTTTATGTACCCAGTTTATTTTACACCAACGGCGGAATTGAAGGGGGGCATGAAACATTAGGCTCCTATGCAAAAAAGTATAAGATGAATGTTTTAATGAGCAATTTTTGTGGTAAAAGCTATGGTTTAGATGCTGGTGGCAGGAGTGCTTTTTGGGACAATAAGGGAAGCTTAGTTGAAAGTTTGGATGAAGATTCACAGGGTTTGCTTTTGGTTGAAAGGAATGATAATGGGTGGAAAGGCACATCGATTTTTACAAACTATGAGTAGGGGAGAGACAAATTTGCAAACACTATTAATTGGCATGCAACCGGAATTAAATGAAGGTGAATATGTGTTTGTAAGCTTAAAAGAGGATGTAGTTAGTGCGTGCAAGAAAACTCGGTCTCTGATAAGAAAGCTTCAAGAATGAGGCTTTCGCAGCATTGAAAATCAGGAGTCCCGAAATCTCGGGATGACTGGTTGAAATGCAAGAGTAACG
>JAQICC010000394.1 GCA_027858735.1 Salinivirgaceae bacterium | reverse complement strand
TTATAGAACTACCATTGAAAATCAGAATTTTACAAAATAAGCTGCTACTGACAGCAGTTTTAATAAATATTTCAATGAAATTGGTATAAGTTCTGTTGATGTCCTAACTGTAAACGAAGCGGAAGAACTTTTTGGGCAACACATACTTGTAAACCCACGTTCGCGCGAACAGTTAATGTATGAATATGCATGGGAAGAACTAGAAGACGAAAACGGGGAATATGGTGCACTATATAATAGAAAAAGATCATATTCTGTTCCAATTGATTACAAAGAAAAAGTCCTATATTATGAGTCTCTTATAGGAGAAACAGTATTGTTGGCACGAACTAATACTCATATTCCAGTCTGGACAACAGAGTACTTTAGCGATTATTTTGGCAATCCTGATGGGTCTGATTATCTATTTATGTACCCCGGAAGTTCATGGAGCGGCACTCAATGGCATGACGCTATGGTAATTGACTTTGGAGATCCAGATAAAGAGAATCCTGCAAGGAGTTCTACTGGATTTATTTATTATATTGATCGTGTGGTTAGCCCTATGCCTACAATAGATAAATACCTTTCTGAAAATCCAAAAAAATATGGAGTCTTCTTTGATATTGCACAGCGATTTGCAAGTTACAGTTCAGCTGGACTAAATGAACAAAATGAAAGAATATATCGAAAAAGTTATTCGTCTATTACTAATATTGCAAATACTGATGGACCTGGAGGCGATCCAGAAAGTCAAATGGTCGATTACTTTTCTTCGTTTATTCCTTACGATCATGTTTTACAGGACTATTTAGACAATAGAATATTCAAATATTACAATTCCTTAGATAGTGTTCCTGAACTATATTTGACTTACTTGCTTCAATCTCATTTAGGCACTTTCTTAGTACTACCATCAAAAATGGATAAGCGATTTTTTAACTATTATGGTGATAAAATTGACATTGATATAAATAACGACATTGGGGACTCTAAAATGTGTAGCAACGGTATAATGTATTCAATGAATAAAGTAATTGAACCCAATGCATTTACCTGTGTTCCTGGCCCGATTTTTTACAACAGCAATTATACCACATTCCTATTTGCTTTAAACAATTCAGGCCTACTTACATCTTTAACACAACCCGAAATTGATGTGACATTATTTGCCCCTACTAACGAAGAATTGCTTGAATATGGTATAAGAGAAAACAAAAGTGGAAATACTACCATTATACAAAAAAGAGCATCTGATGGCACATGGGATCATACATTGACTGACTTCTATTTGCAAGAGTTTGTTTCAGATTATTACCATTATGGTATAACCGAGAATTTTGACGGCGAAGGTTATATTCGAATGGCATCTGATAATTATCTGCATTATAAAAATGGCCAAATTGTTGGCGGTGGTAATCAAAATGAAGGAGATTATTGTACGGTTAAAGAAAAGATTCAAAGTGAGAAAAATGGTAACCTATTTTATATAAATAATACCATAAAAAAACCACTCACCGTAGGCGAATTTATTTTTAATGACCCCGATCTTTCTTCATTTGCCAACTTATTGCTTCAAGCAGAGCTTGTTGATAGTGTTCAAGTTGAATTCGAGCAAGATGGTGTGAAAGTACCAGGCATAAGATTCGTTCTTGATATTTCAATAAGACAGTGGTCCGTACTAGCTCCTACAAATCAAGCACTTGCCGATGCTGAAGCCGCCGGCCTTATACCTACTGAAAGAGACGAGCTTCGAAATTTTATCCAGTATCACTTTGTGCGTAACCAATGTGTTTTTGATGACGGTAAATTTTCAGGCTCAGTAAACACTCAAACAATAGATGAAGTTATTGGAAGTGATATTATTTATGAAAAACTATTATTTACCAATACTGTAAATAATTTAAGCGTTCGTGATAAAACAGGTCAAGTCGTTAATATTGCCCATATAGATGCGAACAACCTGGTAGAACGAGGTGTAATTCATAAAATAAATTCTGTATTAATTACTGGATCTTTAAAGTAGATGTTTGATGGAACAAGAAAAACAATATACACACAATTCCCCAACTATGAAAAGAACACAACTGACACTCATATTAACCTTGCTGTTATTAGGTTCCGTAGTCACAAGTATGGCCCAGAGTTTTAATATAAGTGGACAAATTCGCGATGGTGGATTAAAAGAGCCACTTATTGGTTGTAACGTTGTTGAAGTTGATGAAAATGGCAGATACCTTAATGGTACAATTACCGACTTTAACGGAAACTTTATTGTACAAGTTAGCTCTGGTAAAGCTAAAATTCAAATTTCAATGATCGGTTTTGAAAAACAACTTGTTGAAGTTAATAATAGAGCCAAAATTAATATTACCTTAAAAGAAACTTCAACCCAACTTGCCGACATTACCATTACAGGCGAAAAGATGGGTAACGATGGAATTTTAGCTATTCGTGACCGTGGTGTTGCAGTATCGAGACTGGAGTTTAAAGACTTAAATTCAAGTATGACCACATCGGTTGAAGAAATGCTTCAGGGTCGTTTGGGTAATGTTGATATTACCTCAATGTCGGGTGATCCGGGTGCGGGACTAAATATTCGCATTAGAGGTACAGCCACCCTTAATGCTCGAAACAGTCCTTTAATTGTAATTAATGGTATTCCATACGAAACATCCATTGACCAAAATTTCGACTTTGGTAGTGCTGATGTCGAGAAATTTGGTAGCCTTATTGATGTGGCTCCAGAAGATATTGAGTCGATTGAAGTATTGAAGGATGCCGGTTCAACTGCTATTTGGGGATCAAAAGCATCAAATGGTGTGCTTATGATTAAAACCAAGCGTGGTACCCGCTCAGAACCAAT
>JAQICC010000371.1 GCA_027858735.1 Salinivirgaceae bacterium | reverse complement strand
TTCTTTTAACAATTCTATTAATGTTTCATCCAGAATTTTTTTTGCATTTAATGATAAATCACTTTCACCAAAATCGTAATAAATATTTTTTATTACCAGTGGCATATCGGGTAGGGCTTCAATGGGAGCAATGTCCAGTATAATCTCTCTGGGATTAGAGTTGTTAGCACCTTTTGTTGAAACTTCAACTTGGGCTTTCACTTCATTATTTTCTTCAATTATTAGGGTGTAATCCTGATCAGATCCGGCATTGAATTTAAAAAAACCATTATTGTCAGAAGTATCGCTTGTAATATATAACGAATCGGTATCCATTTCAGTTTTTAAATACAATGAAACTACCGCATCCTTTAGATAATTATTTTTTATAGCTAATGAGTCTCGGAATTCAATGCCACTTTTAAGTAATTTGTCAATAACGGGATTTGTTTTAGCCAATAATGTTCCCTTTAATAGCATCTGATCTGGATTTTTATAGGTGAAATATTGTAAATCAAAACAACAATAATTATTAACCACATTTGAATTTTGTTTAGGATTGTTCGATACAATAAAGCCAGCTGTTCTTGAAACATTTAATCTAAAATAAATTTCATCAGCATTTGAATTTAAATAATTTCCAATGTTTTCTGGGTTTGTCCAACTTTTAAGTTCGCCAACACTTTTATAAACATCATATCCGCCATATCCAATAAATCCATTACTGCTAAAATATAATGTTCTGGTTGAAACATCATAGTGGGGCGTAATTTCATCACCAAGCGTATTTACTCTTTTACCTGCGTTAATAGGTGCGCCGAATGTTCCTTTCCTTTTATTGTAAACACTATACCAAATATCCATTCCACCTTTCCCGCCTGGCCTATCCGACGAAAAATATAAAATTTCAAAATCGGCATTAAAAGTGTTTCCAATTGTTGGGTGTGTTGAAGAATAATACGGATCGTTAATTTTACTATCTAATTTAACGGGGTTGGTGAACTTAGAGTTATGGTGTTCGCAAACATAAATTTGGCTTATGTTTTTATTATCCCAATTTTTCACGGTATTGGTAAAATAAAACATATTATTTTGCAACGAAAATGCACAATTTCCAGCATTTAATATCTTGCTGTTAATTTCAAATATTTCTTGGCCTTTAATCCAATCATCAGCCTGCTTACTTGCATACAATAATTTTGTAGTGGGCATCGTATTGGTATCATTATAACTATATAAATTAGCACTATTAATATTTTGTGTAGCATAAATTATGAGCGAATCATTTATAAAATAAGGTGCACTTTCCATATGATTCGTATTAATTGATAGCGATTTGTTCCCAATACTAATAGTTCCTGTATCAGCAGGGGTTTCAATAGCCAATTGTGCTCCTTTTAACTCTTTTTTCAAAAGGTTGACTTGATTATTATTGAGTTGTTTTTTAGTGCATTTGTTTAAGTAATAAAGGCATGAATCGTATTGTCCTAAATGTTTGTAGCTTATTCCTAAATTTAATTGAACTTTCGATTTGTTTTTAGATGATTTTAATGTGAGAAGTAGTGTATTTTTAGCATTTTCATAATCTCGCACAACGGTATATAAATAGGCTAATTTATGTTGAGTCGTTATTTTTGCTTTTTGCTTTTGAAGCAACTCATAGTAAAATATCGCAGAATAAGTATCCCCTTTAATTTCAGAAAACTCTGCTAATTCTTTTAATTTACGGGGGCTTAATTCAGTTTGGCCTGATGCGCCCAAAGTAATTAAGAAACTAAAAATAAATAGATAGATGTATTTAAATCGCGATATCATTTTTAATTTAACTTCGTTTTAAAATGTGGGTATGTCTTATTTACACAAAAAAATACTTAAGTGGGCATAAGTATTTTTTTGCAAATAATAAATATAAAATAAAGCTACAATATTAATTTATTTTTAGCCAATATTTCTTAACTTTAATAACGTATAATCCACTAAGGCACCAATAAACTATTAATTGGATATTTATATTACTAATTGCATCATAATTTCAGTATATTTTATTTTGCCGATTTCATAACTATCACAAATTAAATAGAATAGATATTTGTTTTTTAATTTTAAAAGTGATACATTTATGAATCAATGATAGTCTGTATTCATTAATGTATCATGTAAAGTATGGAAAATAAGTTAGTTAGTGTTTTTTCGGAACAAATGGTATTAACCATTGATAATTTAAAAGATGTCTTACAAACAAACTCTCGT
>JAQICC010000313.1 GCA_027858735.1 Salinivirgaceae bacterium | reverse complement strand
TAGTTGCTTTGGAGCTGTATCCTATTAAGAACGACCACCGCTCAACGTAAATAAATATATCTGCTATTCAATTTTTTTTATCTTTACATTGAACTAAAAATAAATCAACAAAGATGGTGGGAAGTTTCGCAGTTCCGGCAAGCGGCAAAAGTTAGTAGTTATTAAGCTTGCACTGCGCATCCACCAACGTTATAGCCAAGGCAAGAAAAGAATTAGCCGCCGTATTTCATAGCCCAAAAATCCAGCCCACAGTTACTCACAATCGCAAAAACACACTAGCCACCCCGCAAAGACATTTTTTGCAATAGAGTGTAACTACTCGCTAGTAAAGGTTTGTGCAAAACTGGTTTATAACATTTCACGTTCAAAGGCTGCCTACGCTCACGGATTATCTTACATTTGTATTAAACAATATAGATTGAAAAAATGGCAATGTTTCAAAATACAGTATTAGCAAGCTACTTAAAACTTCAAGACAGCGAAGTGATTGAAAAAGCATTCAAGAAGTTTGTAAAATACTTTCATAATAGCGATAGACAAAAGAATATAAAGGACAACAAAGAAGAACAATTCCAAGAAGGATTTCTAAGGGAATTATTTGTTAATGTTTTAGGCTATACCTTAAATCCAGAACCTGATTTTAACCTTACCTCAGAATTAAAAAACGAAAAGAATGCGAAGAAAACCGATGGTGCAATATTAAAGGATGGAAATGCTTTAGCGGTAATTGAATTAAAAAGTACAAAAACCAAGGATTTAGAAAGTATACGCCAACAAGCATTCGATTATAAAGCCAACCAAACAGGATGTGTTTACGTTATCACATCGAACTTTGAAAAAATTAGATTCTACATAAACGATGCCGTTGAATTCGAAGAGTTTAATCTGTTTACATTAAACAAACAACAATTTGCTTTAATGTATTTATGTCTGCAAAAAGACAACCTTTTAAGTAATATACCACTTCGCATAAAATCGGAATCACTTGTACAAGAAGAAAAGATTACCAAAGCATTTTATGCTGATTACTCTTTGTTTAAACGGGAACTATTTCGCGATTTGGTAAAGGAGAACATGAAAAATGAAGTATTCCGCTCCGAATTACAGAAAGAGGACATCGACCGTGCCAACAAAAATATTAAACAAGCTCTTTTTAAGAAATCACAAAAACTGATTGACCGTTTCTTGTTTATATTCTTTGCAGAAGACCGTGGTTTATTACCAGCAAACTCGACCTTGCAAATATTACAAGACTGGGATAAACTAAAAGACTTAGACGAAGATGTTCCATTATACAAACGTTTCAAGTTATATTTCAGATACTTGGACGAAGGAAGAAAAGGGATCGATAAAAAAGCCGAGATTTTCGCATACAATGGTGGCTTATTTAAACCTGATGCTATTCTAGACTCACTAATACTAGATGATAAACTATTATACAAGCACACCAAGAAACTTTCTGATTACGATTTTGATTCTCAGGTTGACGTAAATATATTGGGTCACATTTTTGAAAATTCACTAAATGAAATAGAAAGTATAAATGCGGAAATTGAAGGAGCCGATTTTGATAAACAGAAAACCAAACGTAAAAAAGACGGTGTTTTTTACACTCCAAAATACATTACCAAATACATAGTTGATAATACCGTTGGTAAACTTTGTGCCGAAAAGAAAGCGGAACTAAATATTGTTGAAGAAGAATTTACAAGCAATCGTAATAAAGCAACAAAAAAGAAACTTTTAGAAGCGCTTGAAACCTATCGCGAATGGTTGTTGCAATTAACTATTTGTGACCCTGCTTGCGGTTCAGGTGCATTCCTTAACCAAGCGCTCGACTTTCTAATAAAAGAACACCATTACATCGATGAACTCCAAACTACTCTGTTAGGGGGCGGTATGGTAATACCTAACATTGAGACAACCATTTTAGAAAAGAATATCTTTGGAGTCGATTTAAACGAAGAATCCATTGAAATTGCCAAACTTTCGCTTTGGTTACGCACTGCACAACCTCGTCGAAAGCTTAATGTACTTAGTAGTAACATAAAGTGCGGGAACTCTTTAATTGATGATAAAAAGGTGGCTGGTTCCAAAGCTTTTAATTGGCAGCAGGAGTTTCCAAATATCTTTACGAAGAAAGATAAGAAAGTATGGCATATAACCACGGCAACCCATAATTCGAGGTATTCCCAACGCATGTTCGACAATCATGTGCTAGTTGGCGATGCGGAATGGTTCGATAAAGAGGATGAAATAATAATTACCGAAACCGTAAAAGATATAGCAATAGAAGATAAGCTAAATATAGTAGCATATAATATCTGTGGCGACCATATGCATATGCTACTGGTATGCGAAGAAGATGAAATGACTAAGATTGTAGGAAAGATAAAGTCGGTAAGTGCAAAAATACGAAACCGACAACGAGGGTATACTACTCCGGAAAATAGCGGTAATGCCGCAACAACAAGGGGGCATGCCCCCTTGTCTTCCTCTCGAGGAAAGACGCAGCGGCAGGTATGGACGCAAAAATTCGGAAAAGCGGAAATAAAAGACGACGAGTACCTGGCTAATGCCATAGCATATATAAATAAGAATAGAGAAAAACACGAGTTACCTAGAGTTATAGAAATAGAAAATATAAAAAAGGCCTTTATCTGCACTGAAACTCAGGCTTTCCGTGCTGAATATAATGGTGGTTTTGATGTTGTTGTAGGCAATCCACCTTACGTTAGAGCAGAATTACTTGGATTTTGCAGAGATTACTTAGAAAGTAATTATATTGTGTTTAATGCTGCGGGCGACTTGTTTTCTTATTTTTATGAACAGTCATTTAAAATATTAAAAGAGAATACAGGTTTGTTTGGTTTTATCTCTAATACTTTTGATAAAACAACAGCTGGTATAAGTGTTAGAGAGTACTTGCAAAACGAAGTTGTGTTTCTAAAGTATATTGATTTTACTGAGGTGCAAATTTTTGAAGGTGCTACAACATATCCTGTAATAATTACCGCTATAAATAAAAAGCCATTAAATACATCCTTTGATTATATAAAAATACCAAAATCAAGTATGGCAAGTGTTATTGACATAAATACACACATTGCTGTTCAAGTTGAACAAAGCTCTTTAGTTAATGAAAGTTGGAGCTTTAAAAGTAAATTAGGTGTTAAGCTTGTTGAAAAATTAACGAAAAATAATAATATCCGTGAAATATATGGAAAATCTTATCGTGGACTATTAACTGGTCTAAATGAAGCATTCATCATTCCTAAATCTTATGAAGTAGGCGAACATGTAAACCCAATTTTTGAGGGCAAAGAATTATCGAAATGGACAAGTTCAGAAAGTGTTCAGCAATTAATCTTATTTCAAAGTAAATGGACAAAAGATGAACTGGGTAATGATATTTCGGAAGAGGCTGCATTACCGCTATTAACAGGTAAGTATTCAGAATTATTTCAACATATTTTACCTCTTGAAGAAAGAGCAAAAAAACGGTATGATAAAGGAGACTTCTTTTGGGAACTAAGGAATTGTGCTTATTACGATTTGTTTGAAAAGCCAAAAATTGTTTTTCCCAATCTTCAAAACAATAATAAGTTTTCTTTTGATGAAACGGGAGCGTTTATTAATGCGCCAGCAGTTATCTTACCAACAAATGATAAATCATTGTTAGCAATACTAAATTCTAAATTAATCTGGTATTTTCTTATAAATATATGTGTAGTTCGTAGTGGTGGATACATTGAAGTGAAACCGCAATACTTTGAGCAAATTCCTATTCCCAATATATCAGATGATATAAAAAATGAATTAATTTTATTAACCAACCAAATAATTGAGGAAACTTCAGCGGCTCAAAAATTGGCTAGTAATTTTATTAAATTGCTAAAAAGTAAATTTGAAGGCGTAAATATCACAAAGAAGCTTTCCAAATGGTTTGATTTAAGTTTTATTGAATTGCAAAAGGAATTAAGTAAACAAAAAATAAAAATGACTCTATCAGAGGAGTCGGAATGGCTTGACTTTTTTGAAGAGCAAACAAAATCATATTTAGAACATACTAGTTTAATTCGTTCGTACGAAGGACAAATAGACCAAAATGGTTTATGAATTATATGATTTAACTGAAGATGAAATCGCCATTGTAGAAGGGCAATAAAATGAGTGTTCAAAGCAAATTAAACAGAAGTAGTATGAACGACAGTACAGACCTCCAACAATTTTCAAACTTTGTGATTTTTCAAACCGAAGATGGCAAAGTAAATATTGATGTGTTCTTTAAAGACGAAACTCTATGGTTAACCCAAAAGGCATTGTCCACACTTTTCGAGAAAGACCGAAGTGTGATTAGCAAGCATTTAAAAGGCATATTTGAATCAGGCGAACTAGATGAAGATATGGTATGTGCATATTTTGCCCACACCACGCAACATGGTGCTATTGAAGGTAAAACTCAGCAGAAAGATGTAAAATACTACAGCCTCAAAGCTATCATTGCCGTAGGATATAGAGTAAATTCACATAGAGCTATTGAGTTCCGTAAATGGTCAATGAATATTTTGCATGAATACATTATTAAAGGTTTTGCAATGGACGATGAACGCCTAAAGCAAATTAAACACTTTGGCGTTGATTATTTCGATGAAATGCTTGAGCGTATTCGTGAAATCCGTTTAAGTGAAAGAAGACTTTATCAGAAAATCACTGACATATATGCATTATCCGCTGATTATGACAACAAAGCCGATATTACCAAACATTTTTTTGCATCGGTACAGAATAAGCTTCATTGGGCAATAACAGGTAAAACTGCAGCTGAAATAATTTATACCGAAGCCGATGCAAAGAAAATATATATGGGCTTAAAAACATGGAAACAAGCTCCAGAAGGTAAAATATTAAAAAGCGACGTTAGCATTGCCAAAAATTACCTTAACGTAGAACACATCAAAATACTCGAACGGATTGTTAATGCCTATCTCGATTTAGCCGAAACACGGGCTATGAACCAATCTATTATGAATATGAAAGATTGGGATTCATTCCTAGTAAGCTTCTTAGAATTGTCAAATTATCCAATACTCATGGATGCAGGCAAAATTTCAATGTTAGAAGCCAAATTAAAAGCAGAAAAAGAATACGATAAATTCAGAGTCATTCAGGATAAGAGTTATATATCCGATTTCGACAAAGAATTAAAAAAGATTGAGGGCGAAATAAAAAAGAAAAACTAAACAAAATAGTGTGCAGCTATCCAACGCTATTGTAGGCACATTGGCAATGCCCCACGAGGCAACCCACCTCCAAAGCTTTACCAAAGAGCCAACAATCTCCATCACACCATTGAAATTTAGTGTTCCAATGGAACAGATTTTAATAAAGCCCAAGCTGTAACAACATATAAAAATAATGCGGGCAATATAAGTATTGTATCAGTTTCCCAATTTATTATCTTTGGTAACATTATTAAGAAATAAGTGCTTTCAATCCCGCACTATTTTTATGTAAACGTTGGCGGTCATTCAGCAGCACCAGTACGATTAATAGCATGAAATTATTATCTTTGGTTTTTTAATCAAGGGAATTATGACTGAAAAGCAGTTAATAGCAAAGATAGTAGAGTATTTTGAGACATATATTTTTAAAAATCATATTGAGGCTTCCTTAAAAAAGAATGCGAAACTGAAATCGTATAAAATTAATCCAATTGTAGTTAAGTATTTATCTAAAGTATTGGATGGAGATTATACTGCAGAGGGAGTCGCAAAAGCATTGTTTTATCCAAGAGTTCTTGGCACGTCAATAAACACTTCGTTTGGTCAACAAATTCAAAATATGTTTGTCGAGCTTGAATTGGCTAGTGGCTCGTTAATAAAAGGAATGGATGTTGAATTCTTAGATAAAGTTGACAATAGAAAGAAATGGTGCCAGTTAAAATCAGGCCCAAATACAATAAACTCTGAGGATGTTAAACCATTGATTAAGAAATTTACAACCACGATTAATTTAGCTCGAACAAATAAGGCATTAAAAGGTATTAATAATACCGATTTTATAGTGGGCGTTTTATATGGTGAGGCTGATGAGCTAAGTGGACACTATAAAACTATTGATAAAACACATCCAGTTATAATAGGAAAGGATTTGTGGCATCGGATTACTGGATTTCCAAATTTTTATGATGGGTTAGTTAAAGAGCTTCATAAAAGTATTAGCAATATTGACACCAAAGATTTAATGACCAAAGGATGTGCAACTCTAGCAGAAGATATTAAGAGTTCACCTCTTTTTGATTTTTAGTTTTATAAAATTCATTCAAAAAATTAATGATTGAATAACCTAATTCTCGACCTAAATTAACAGGAACAGCATTCCCAATTTGCTTGTATTGTTGTACAATAGAACCATCAAATTTCCATTTATCAGGAAATGTTTGGACTCTAGCATACTCACGAACTGTAAATGGACGTGTTTCGTCTGGATGACATCTTTCTGTTTGCTTTTGGGCGGGGCTACAAGTTAATGTTAAGCTAGGTTCATCCCAACCAATCCTACGGGCCATTCCAGTTTTTCCGCCTCCAAGATAGAAACTACCACCCATATATTCTTTTTGAATATCTAGAGGTAAATCACGCCAATATCCTTTAGGTGGGACTAAATCAAGAACTTTCTTTTTTGATTCTGGATATTTTACACCTTCTGATTTAGGAACATTACTATTAAATAATTCACCCTTTTTAAGGGCATCGGAAAGGTTGTATATCTTCTTATATGGTTTGGGGTATTCGTATTTAACATCAATATCCTTTCTAATACCAACAAGAATTAAACGCTCTCTTTTTTGTGGAACTTTATAATTTATTGCTTTTAACACTTGAACGGGAACAACATTATAACCTATTTCATCAAGAATAGAAATCATGCCCTGTAACGTTTTGCCATTTTCATGACTTAGTAAACCTCTAACATTTTCGCCAATACAGATTGCGGGAGAAACGTCCTGAACAACTCTTGCAAATTCATAAAACAAAGTTCCTCTAGCATCTTTGAGACCTAACTTTTTACCAGCATAACTAAAAGCTTGACAAGGAAAACCACCAGTAACTACATCAACTTTGTTTTTATAATCAGAAAAATTGAAATCTTTTATGTCACCTTCTAAAACATTCCAGTGTGGTCTATTATTTCTCAAAGTATTACAAGCCCATTTATCAATCTCGTTTAAAGCGACACACTTTATTCCTGATTTTTCTAAGCCAACAGCAAGACCACCTGCACCCGCAAACAATTCAAGGACAGAATACTCATTTTCTGGTTCAACATAGTTGGATATTTCTTCTTTGTCAATATTTTCAAACAGATTACCTAATAAAGCATGAACATCTGCTTTCCTATAAACTCGATAATTTGAAACAGGTTCTCTTACAGCACTAAGAATACCTTCATTATCCCATCGTCTAAGGGTTTCTTTGCATTTACCTACTAATTCTGCTGTTTCCGAAAGGGATATATATTCACTCATAACCACATTGTTAAACCTTATACATTGGTTACAAATATAAGTGAAAAAGAATTACAAAAAAAGGAAAAAGAACGAACCGCCAACAATGTATATAAAACATTTGGCGGAAAGTGCTATATTTGAGCTTGGTACAATGAAAAATATTTTTTCGTATTTTGAAAAGTAGTGCTATAAATGCCAAACGTTTCATATACGAGATGTAGAGCGCATAACAAAACTTGATTAAATTTTCTAATCAACGTGAGAATAGGAAAATATAAATAAAAAAACAAGAATTCAGAAAAGGAGTCAACAATTCCTAGGTCAGCCTGTCCCGTACCGGAGGTCGGGAGGGTTATGCCTAGGTAAAGCGCCTCTTCACTTTGTTCGAATTGCTCAACTTAGGTTCTATTTATTATTACCGCTTACAATTATTCTGATTTTTAAAAATCGTATGCAAAAGGTAGCACCATACTTATTGGTTGGCCTTATAGTTGTTGGATTTTTAATAAGGTTTTATAACTGGAATGAATTTGTGCAACCATTTGTTGAAAGTGGAAATGGCTGGCAAAAAATAATTGCATATCTTGAAAAGATATATTATCCAAGTCATAATAGAATGGACGGATTGATAATTGGAATAACGGTAGCTGCAATTTTTAATTTTAAACCAAGAATGAGGGATTATTTAACAAAATATGGAAACATAGTTTTAATAATTGGAATTGCTTTACTTCTGTTAGCATATAAAATCTGCAAATCTAGCACATTCAATATTGCAATTTATGGATTTCCTATGGTTGCCTTAGCCTTTGGCGTTATTCTGATAGGTGCACTGAGTCCGACTTGCATTCTTTATAAATTAAAATCAAGACTAACCTTAATTATTGCAACATTATCATATGCAATTTATTTGACTCATAAACAAGTGTATCAATTTGTTAAAACTGTTCTAAAAGGAACAGATAATGAATTTCTTCATCAAAATACATTTTTGATTTGCCTGGTTTTGGCTTTAATTGGCGGATTAATTCTTCATATTGTGATAGAAAAACCCTTTCTGAATTTTAGAGATAAGATATTAGTAAGCACTAATACTGAAGGAGTAACTAAAGGTAAATTAATTTTGAATTACATAAAAGCAATTGGAAATAGAAAGGCCAGGCCATAACAAGTCGGTAATGCGTAAATGCAAGCCAGTAAGCAGCTTTCAACCGTTCGAGTAACTGGACAAAACGCTTTTTAAACCTTTTCGTGGCAGCATATTTTTACACAACCCGCCTGAACTATTCGGGCAGGTTCGCACTACTGAGGGGGAATGTAATAATATTTTAGGTGCATTTACCCTACCCACTTATAGCTATTGTAACATTAATTGTAAAAGAACTTAGACGCTCGTTTGAAGGTATTGATTTTTAAAAGTAATAAATACAGACCAATGGAATTTACATGAAGTGTTTTGTTAAAGAATGTAAAGTTTTGAACCTTGTCGTTTCATATAAAACGAATACTTAAAAATCGTAAATAATGCCAAATGTAGGCAGTATTCCCAGAACGCTTTCGTTTTCTTCCGTTGGTGCATTGTTTCTATATCCATAGCGATGTCCGATGGCATTTTTTCTGTTTAAAATGTTCATCACATCAAAATAAACTTGCAAGGGATTTTCGCGTATTTTATATGTTTTTTTATAGCGCACATCTATTGATGAATAATAGGGAAGAGCCTCTGTAGTAATTTCATTCTCATAAATCCATTGATTTGTAGTTGCATCGAAAATTTGTTTTTTATAGGTATAGCCGCTACCATAGGTTACTTTTATATCAAACTGTTTTTGTTTACGCATTTTAAAAATCCAAAGAGATGATATGGTGTGCCTTTGATCAGTATATCGGGAATAATACGTACTTGTTCCGGTAAGTTTTTCTTTTGTTGAACCTAAAGTATATATAAACCATATATCAAAACGAGGATGAGTTGTGATGAATTCTAATTCTATACCCTTAGCATAGCCTTCAGCATTATTTTCTTTAGTTTCATAAAACATTTCACCCATTGATGAGCGCCATGCCGGAATAAGATCATCGTATTTTTTATAATATGCCTCGGCTTTAAATGTGGTATGGTTGTATTTTCGTTCAAGGCCTAAAATATAATGTGTGGCCTGCTGGCTACTGGTATTATCATTTGTTGCATAGCTGTATTTCATTTGCTTCATTAGAGGCGATTTATAAAAAATTCCCCATGCAGCATTTGCTTTCCATTTAGAATTAATTACATATGAGGAATTAAAGCGCGGACTGAAATCAAATTCCTTATTAAGATTTAAATAGTCTATCCTTCCTCCAACTTTAAATACTAGCTTGGGATTAAACTGCCATTGGTAGCTAAGGTAACCACCAGCTTTTATGGCATCGGCCTTGAAAATAGTAATGCTGTTTTTGTCTAACTCATCGGGTCGCAAAATGTATTCTAAAGTATCTGGATAATTGTCCGTATTATTGTATACATCCCAAACAGTTGATTTGGTGTTGGTATAATCATACTCAGAAAGGCGAATGAAGCCACCCGTTTTTAGTTTATGATTTTGAGCAATTAAAAATTCCGACGATAGCTTGTATTCATAGGTAGTTAATTTGGAATCTTTAATATTTTCCCAGGAATAATTATTTCTATAAAATAGTTCCGGAGCAGAATACTCATTTAATGTATTTTTAGTTTGGGTTCGGGGCGTTTTCTCATTTTCATTGTAAAATGATAGCTCTGAACGTAAAAGAATTTTACCGGAAATATTGTGTTTACTCATAAAAGCCAAAATAATATCATTGTATTTTGAATCGAGTAAGAAATTATTCTCCCTATAATTTTCAATTGTTAATGGATCATCTTTAAAGCGGCCAATGAAAGTTGAATGACTATTGCTTTGTTCAGGTCCAACTTTGTCGTGGTCTTGTGAGTATATTCCAAGAATTGAAAAACTATTGCGGTTATTAATTTTATAGTCGAATTTACCTTGAATATCATAGTATCTAATGGATATCTTTTCATCGGTATCCACCAGTTTAATTACTGGATCGAGATAACTATGCCGGCCTGCTATTAGCAGCGAAGCTTTTTTGCTAAAGGGTATTTCCGCCAAGATACCTAAATCGATCATCCCTAAATTTACTCTCCCACAAATACTGTCATTATTGGCTTTTCTATAATCAACGTTAAGTACCGAGCTAAGCGCATCGCCATATTCGGCACTAAAACCACCTGCAGAGAAGTTTATTCGCTGTACCATATCAATATTAAAAATACCCACGCTGGTAAACGGAAATACCTTTATATGATAAGGTTCAGCCAGTTCAATGCCATTTATTAGCATAAGGTTTTCATCGATTGTTCCGCCACGAACATTATACTGTGCCGTTGCAGCATTATTTGAACTCACGCCCGGAAGCATTTGTACCGATCTAAAAATATCTTTAGTAAAACCGGCCAGACTATAAGTTTCCATTTTTTTTAGTGTTTCAAAGCTCGAACCCTCTATGCCACTTTGGTTAGCATAAACATTCACCTCACCCAAATTCATGCTTGATGGTTGCAGATAAATAGTTAAGAAAGAATCAGATTTTATAGTTTCAATGGTTTGAGAACGGTATCCTAGAGAGCTAATGCTAATATTGTCAATGGTTAAGGGGCTGGATATTTTAAAAAAACCAGACAAATTACTTATTTCGTATTTTTTTGTGTTCTCCAATCTTATTACTGCATAGGGTATGGTTTCTTTTGTTTCGGCATCTTTAATAAGGCCGGAGATTATACTTTGCGAGTAAGCTGAATAAATAAAAAAAGTGCTTATGAAAATTATAAACAATGATGCTGAGCAAAATTTCATAATAAATTTAGGTTGATTATGTTAATACAAATATAGAAGCCTTATGTTAATAAGCAAATATTTTATGAATTTGCGTATTGTATGAACAAAACGCTTTACTAACATAATATATTTTCCCGAATATCGTAGAAAAACGATCCAATGTACCACTCCTTTAGACCAAATGGTACAAAAATTTGGAAGTGTTAACGGATATGGGTAGGTTTATAATCGTTTTTTAACATAAACTTAAATAAAGCCATACATTGGGCTTATAAATCTAATAACCATTAAAATGTTCGTTTATAGGGATGTTAAAGCTCATTTGGGAGATAGATCCATTTATAAACTTCATCAACCACTAAAAATGATAATAAAAAAAAAGATTTTGATCGTTCTATTTATATTCTTGTCCACAGTACTGGTTGGACAAAATATCAAACTTGATAAATCAAAAAGAATCGATACTTTAACAATATGGCTTGACATTTCAAATAAGATTGATGCGAAAATGCAAGAAGAATTAGAGGTTATTTTTCAAAATCAGATATCTAATTTTAATATTGGTAATAATTCTTTTATAATAAAAATCGATTCCAACGGTTTAACAAATTCAATAAGAATGAATATGGATTCGATTTATTATGTCGATGCAAAAAGAAGTTTAAAAGTTACGGGGCTTGACTTATTGTTAATTGCAGGCCATGTTGTAATGGTAAGTTCGTTTGGTTGGACAGTTCCAGTTTTCTTTTTGCCAGGTACAGCATGTAGAATAGATTTAGAAATTGATCCTTCGCTTGTTAAATCAAAGTCAAAGACAAAAATGTTTGTTAGTCCAAATGGGTATTTTAAGAAAAAGGAAATGCAGAAACAAAAATTCAAAATAAAGTTTGAATCAAAAATAAAGAAACTAATTTTTAGTATAGACAGACAAAATCGAAAACAAAAGAAAAAAGAGCCTTAACATCGTGGTATAACGGCAATGCAAGGCTGTTAGTTGCTTTCAACGGTTCTACGCATCTGGACTCAGCGCCGCAAAAAGCATTTCATGGCAACAGGCTTTTGTACACAATTAAGTTGTTTCGGGCTCTTTTAAATTCAGTGATTTTATTATATTTACAAAAACGTACATTAAATAAAAGTCGCAACGGTTGGACTGTTTTTTTTGCAGCTTATTGCAATTGGCAAAGGTTGCAGCTACTAAGCTTGCACTGCGTATCCACAATCGTTAAGCTGTATTAGAGAAGAACCAAAATTAAATTTGAATTTTAAACAAAAAATACTTATCTTTGACGTTAGTAACGTAAAAAGAAAGTATGATTATATCATTTGGTTCGAAAAAGACTGAGAAGATTTGGAACGGTGAACGAGTTAAAAATATTCCAACCGAAATTCAACAAATTGGAAGGAGAAAATTAAGAATGTTGGCAAACTCTCAAAATATTCAAGATTTGCTAATACCACCCTCAAATCGATTGGAAAAGTTAAGCGGAAAAGCCAAGGATTATTATAGTATCAGGATTAACGACCAATGGCGAGTTGTCTTTCAATGGATTAATAATCATGCTCACGAAGTAGAAATTGTTGATTATCACTAAAAATTAAAACTATGGAACGATTAGAAAATATTCACCCAGGCGAGATTCTTAAAGAAGAATTTTTATTACCAATGGAAATATCGGCATATAGACTGTCAAAAGATTTGGAAATTCCTCAAACTAGAATATCACAAATATTAAAAGGCAAAAGAAGAATAACTGCGAATACAGCGTTAAGACTTTCATCATATTTTGGTAACTCTGCAAAATTTTGGCTAGGTCTTCAAGATGATTTTGATATTGAAGAAGAGAAGACCATAAACATGAAAGTATTTTTGAATATTAGTAAAGCAAGGAAAATACAGCTTAACAATAGCTTATAACGCAATTCAAATCAATCAGTTAACCGTGTAGTGGCAACGAATCTGGACAGTACACTGTTTTAAGCTCTTCGTGGCAACATAACTTTTGTACATAATTTAATTGTTTCGGGTACTCTAAAATTTCAGATTTAAACACATCTTTTCGTTGACATTTATTTGTAAATTTGCCAAGAAATAATAAAAAAAGAGATATCAACATTACAAGGCAAATTTGAAGATAAATATGAGTAAGGAAAAAATATCTATACGTTTTTTTGACGACCGCGAAGTACGTGCTGTTTGGGATGAAAAAAACTTCAAGTGGTGGTTCTCTGTGTTGGATATTGTTGCTGTGCTTACCGACCAAAATGACTATACAAAAACTCGCAACTATTGGAAATACCTTAAAGCCAAGTTGAAGAAAGAAAACAGCCAAGTGGTTAGTGCTACTACCCAGTTGAAATTCATCGCACCTGATGGCAAAAAGCGTCTAGCCGATATGTTGGATTACAATGGCATTATTGCATTGGGTAAAGAGTTTCCTAGCAAAAAAGCAAACCGATTTATTGAATGGTTTACTTACAATGATGAAAGCATAGACGGAAAAAGTAAAACAAAAGCGTATGCCTTGTTTGAAAGTTCATTTATCAACAGCTTTGAAATTGGCACAACTAAAGGATTACAGCAAATTCACGCTTATTTGTTTGGTGGCTTGTATGATTTTGCAGGGCAAATTAGACAAAAAAACATTTCAAAAGGTGGTTTTCAATTTGCTGTATCGCACTTTTTGGGCGAAACATTAAAGCAAATAGAAGCAATGCCCGAAACTACATTTGACAAAATCGTGAACAAATATGTTGAAATGAACATTGCACACCCTTTTATGGAAAGCAACGGCAGAAGCTCCCGAGTATGGTTGGATTTGATATTAAAAGAACGCATGAAAAAGTGTGTAGATTGGAGTACAATAGGCAAAAGTGACTATATGAACGCAATGATGCAAAGCCCAATAAACAGCAATGTTCTAAAAAGCTTGTTGAAAAACGCTTTAACCAATAAAATCAACAACCGCGAAATGTTTATGAAAGGGATTGACTATTCGTATTACTATGAAGAAAATGACTAAAAAAATGGTTTGCAGAGACGGAACAACAGAAAGCCTGCCCATAATAAATAGGAATATGAGCGGTCGGCACGACCCAGCGATTATTCCCGGTTGAACTACAACCCGATCAATCAGGAAGAATTTTTTCTTCTATGTACTTAGCGACTGTTCTTAAATTGGGATTGTTGAATATCAGTAGGTTATGCTATGCGGTGTGTGTTTTGCGTTATAATGACACGTGTACGAAATCAGCATGTTGTTTTATTTTTGTTTCCCAAATATAAATAAAA
>JAQICC010000248.1 GCA_027858735.1 Salinivirgaceae bacterium | reverse complement strand
AAGTGCATTTATTTCAGCACATCTACTTCCTTGCAATCCCTTTGAAGTAGGGAACTACGTCGACAGGTATTGCAAGTTGTATCTGCACTAAACTAAACGCATGAATTAATCAGGATAAGAAACACCGAAAGATATTTGTTTGAACTTACCCCATTTTAACTAGGGCGAAGTTACAAAAACATAAATCGTTTTGCAAAGACAGCAATCGGCTTAGACCACAAAAAACATGGGCTTTTTGTATTTAAATTACAAAATAATATGTTTCATAACAAGGATTAATTAATAAGTTGGGTGCGATTTACATCGAGCTTTAAAAATATAAAAAGCAAAAATGTAAAGCCCCAAAGGGATGATCCTCCATAACTAAAGAAGGGTAGTGGAATACCAATTACAGGTGCTAGACCAATTGTCATTCCCACATTTATAGCTACATGGAAAAATATAATACTTGCCACACAATATCCAAACACGCGAGAAAATCTTGACTTTTGTCGTTCTGCCAAATATATTAGGCGCAAAAGCAGGAATAAAAACAAACTTAAGATTACTGAAGTACCTAAGAAACCCCATTCTTCACCTACCGTACAGAAAATAAAATCGGTACTTTGTTCAGGCACAAATTTAAATTTGGTTTGCGTTCCTTGCAAATAACCCTTTCCTGCAGCTCCACCTGAACCTATAGCTATCATACTTTGATTCACATTATAACCAGCTCCGTATGGATCAGATTCTATTCCAAGCAACACCTTTATTCGTTGTTGCTGATAATCATCAAACACTTTATGAAATGCTGAATCAACTGCAAAAGTGAAAGCCACCGAAGCAAACAACACAATTAAAATGAAATAACCTTCCCGTATTTTATGTTTGTATAACCTGCCAATATACCAAACTGTTGAACCTGCTAATCCAATTAAGATCGCATTACTTTTTGATATAGGTAGATCAAACAATTTTGAAGCACCCCAAATAACAACCGTCACTATTGCTAGAAAAAGAGCTCCATATAAGGTCATTTTAATATTTTTAACTTGTAAATAAAAAGCAATGAAAGCCAAAGCCTCAAGTATCAAGAATATTACGTAATTATCAATAATCAAAGAGAGTATGAATAAGGTTATTGATAAAAAACCTATAAGTAAATAAGCAGAAGGCATTCCTTCCCGAAAGTAAACCAAAAAGAAAATAAAAAACACAAGTGCTGATCCTGCATCCTTTTGCAATAATATAAGTACCAATGGCAAGAAAGCAATCGCTGAAAAGGCTATAAATGTTTTAATTTTTTCTGGTTTTAAATTATAGGCACTTAAGTATTTTGCCAGGGCTAAGGCAGTGGCAAATTTGGCAAATTCTGAAGGTTGTAACCGAACCGGTCCTATAACAAACCATGATGTAGCTCCATTAATAGTTTTACCAAAAATAAGAACGGCAATAAGCAAGAATATAACGACACCATAAATTACAAATGAAAATGATGAATAAAACTTACTATCAATAACCAATGCAATAAGCATTATAATAATCGAAGCAAAAATCCATATTAATTGCCGGCCATACCGAGCAGTAAAGTCAAAAGCTTCTGATTGCTCCCCAGTGTAAACAGCTGAATATATATTAAACCAACCTAAACTTACCAGCAGAAAATATAATCCAATGGTTACCCAATCAATACTTTGCCATATATTTGCTTTCCTATCTTGCATTAATAAAATTCCTTTCTATTTACATGCAATTCTAACCACCCACGAGAAACCGTATCGGTTAGGTATTTCTCAATCATAAGGCTTGCAATTGGTGCGGCCCATGATGATCCAGCTCCCGAATTTTCAACATAAACTGAAATTGCAATTTGCGGATTGTCGCGTGGAGCAAAAGCTATAAATATAGAATGGTTTTCACCATGTGGATTTTGGGCGGTTCCTGTTTTTCCACATATATCAAGATCTTTAAACCTTGCTATTCTGGCTGTACCACCATCTTCACCATTTACCGCCTTATACATTCCTTCAATAGCATATTCAAATAATGCGCTGTCAATATTGGCATAACGCTGTACTAAATAGGGCATTTTTTTATTATTAAACTCACTAGGCAATTCTTTAATAATGTGAGGGGTATAATAATATCCCTTATTGCAAATAATTGCAGCCATATTTGCCATCTGAACTGGTGTCATAAGCAACTCTCCCTGTCCAATAGCATTCGAAACTATGTAAAGCGATCTCAATCTTCCTTCACCATAAATTCTGTTATAAAAATTCAAAGTTGGTACATAGCCATTCACTTCATGAGGCAAATCAACACCTAAGCTTTTTCCAAACCCAAACGATAATACATAATTTCGCCACAACTCAAATGCATTCTCTATATTTCCATATTTCGGATCATCAAGCAGCTTTCGGTATAAAGAGGCATAATAAGCATTACATGAGTGTTGTATTGAACCTACAACGTTTAAACCTTTAACATGATTATGACATCCCATATAAAATCTACCAACTGCATATCCCGGTAAACAAGGAAAAGTTGTCCAGGGTTTTATAATATCTTCTTGTAATCCGATAAGGGCATTTACAGGTTTAAATGTAGAACCAGGAGGATATTGAGCCATCAAAGCTCGATCCAATAATGGCTTTAAAGTATCATTCTGCAAAGCGAGATAGTGCTCTGACCTTTCTCTACCTACTAGCAATTCCGAATTGTACGATGGAGATGATACGATCGCTAAAATTTCTCCAGTTGACGGTTCCAATGCAACAATACTACCAAGCTTATGATCCATTAATTGTTCACCATACTTCTGAAGTTCATTATCAAGAGTTAGTTCAATGTTTCCTCCATGCACGGCAGCAGTATCGTATTTTCCCTTTTTATATTGGCCCTTAATACGATTATGTACATCAACCATAAATATTTCAACACCTTTTTCCCCTCTTAAAACATCTTCATACGACTTCTCAACGCCACTAATTCCAATGTAGTCACCTGATCTGTAATAATTCTTAGTTTTCGCAGTTTTTTCATTTACCTCACCAACATAACCTACAATATGAGCTGCGGTGCGTTCCGGATATCGTCGTAGGGTGCGGGTTTGTGTAAAGAAGCCTTTAAACATGTATAGTTTTTCCTGCAAAGGAGCATATGTTTTTGCTAACAATTGATTTTCAAAAACAGACGGTTTATATCGAGAATAACTTTTTGCCTTTTGTAATCGAGATTCAACCTGCTCTTTTGTTAATCTAAGCAATTGGCATAGCTGAGTGGTATCAAATGATTCCACCTGATTTGGAATTACCATTAAATCGTAGGCTGCCTCATTATAAACCAATAAGGTTCCATTTCTATCATATATTAATCCTCGCGAGGGAAATTGTGTTACGTAACGTAGCACATTATTAGATGCTGATAGTTTTGATGATTGGTCAATAACCTGAAGAAAAAACAAGCGACTCATATAAACCAATATCAGCAGGCTAAAAATACCTCCAATAATGAATTTTCTGCTTAAATATGAGTTCATATTATTTTCTAAATATTAAATACTGACTTAGCAGGATAAGTATGCTTGAAAATATTGTACTTACAACAGTTCGCAATAACACAAAATAAAAAGTTTTAAAATTGAAAACTTCAATTGAAAACAAAAACAAATGATGGAGAAATACCAATAGTAATGAGTATTTTAAAAACCAGGTAAACCCATAATAAAAAACTCTTGGATATGTTCCCGTTTCGTAGCCATCACGCGGAGCAATTGACTGAAGTACAAACGATCTTAAAAAGCCCATAAATACCGATGCAGAAGCATGCATGCCAATTGTATCAGTAAACATATCAACCGATAACCCTAGAAAAAAGGACAATACAAGAACTAACCACCCAGGTGTTTCAAATGGTAATAGTAAAATAAAAAGCACATATAAGTAGGGGTTTACAAAACCACTAAATTGAATATTATTTAACACCCAAACCTGAAGCAGAATAAGTACTATAAATCGTAAAATATTTCTTGGTAGTACTTTAATCATTTCTTGTTAAATTTTCAAGTTCTATTTGCTCTTTCCGAAGAAGGTTTTTTACCACCATTACATGTGTTAAATTCCTAAAGTCAACTGCCAGCTTAACTGTTAAAGTCATAAAATCACTGCTTTTACTTTGGTTAACTTCGCTAACCGTGCCAATAAGTTCCCCCTTTGGAAACATGATTGAAAATCCGCTTGTAATAATGGTATCACCAATTTCAACTTTAATATGATTCGGTAGATCTTCCATGGTAGCAAACTGATAATTCTTGCCCTCCCAAAAAAGAGAACCAAAATAACCCGATTGTTTTACCATTGCACTTATACGCAAATTTCGATTTAGCAAGCTAATTACTGAAGCAAAGTTATCTGATACATCTTTAACAACCCCAATAACTCCTTTTGATGAAATAACGGCCATTTCCTTTGAAACACCTTGTTTCCTGCCTACGTTTAAAGTAATATAATTATTCTGCTTATTGGTAGAATTGTTTAGTACCTGAGCAGGTAAAAATTCATATTGCTGGATATACACTGAATCATACAATTCAACAATTTTAACCTCATTGTTTTTGTATGCTGTTTTTAAATTTTCACGAATTGAAGCCAACTCTTGATTCAAATCATCATTAGCCGATTTAAGGCTCATATATTGAAATACCGAATGAAATGAAGAATATACGCGCCCCGAAACATTCGAGGATGAATTTAGGAAAGATGCTCGGTGATAATTGTTATATTGAATTACCAAAATAACAGAAAAACATTCTATTAAAATAAATAAAATAAAGTAGTGGTATCTTACTATAAAGTTTAACAAACTTCTCATTAGCTACTTTAATAGAATGTTTATATTTTCTACTTAATCAAAAACGAAAATTTATCTGAATTTTTTAATGCAATACCCGTTCCTCTTGCAACTGCATGCAATGGGTCATCAGCCACATGAAATGGAATCTTAGTTTTTTCAAAGAATCTGCGATCAAGTCCACGTAATAATGCACCACCACCAGCAAGAAAAATACCTTTTTGAAAAATGTCGGCATAAAGTTCAGGAGGTGTATGCTCTAAAGTAGCCAAAATGGCAGTTTCGATTTTACTAATAGATCGGTCAAGGCAATGGGCAATTTCTTGATACGACACAGGAATCTCCATCGGTAAAGCCGTCATTTGGTGTGGCCCCCGTACAATATAATCAGCTGGTGGATCAACTAAGTCAGGTAATGCAGAACCTACATAAATTTTAATATTTTCAGCAGTTCGTTCTCCAATTTTTATATTGTGCTGATGGCGCATGTACTCACGTATATCAGAAGTAAAGTCATCTCCTGCAATTCGAATGGATTGGTTTGAAACAATACCTCCCAATGAAATAACTGCAATTTCTGTAGTTCCACCCCCTATATCAACAACCATGCTCCCTTCAGGAGCTTCAACATCAATGCCCATTCCGATAGCTGCTGCCATTGGCTCCCATATCATAAGTACCTCACGACCTCCTGCATGTTCCGATGAGTCGCGTACAGCACGTATTTCAACTTCAGTTGATCCGGATGGAATACATATAACGATTTTTAAGGCAGGGCTGAACCATTGCGTTTTATTGCTATTAATCATTTTAATCATGCCACGAATCATGCGCTCTGCAGCATCAAAGTCAGCTATTACACCATCGCGTAAGGGACGAACTGTTTTTATATTCTCGTGTGTTTTACCATGCATTTGACGCGCACGTTCACCAATAGCAATAAGTTTTCCTGTTGTATTATCAATAGCAACAATAGAGGGCTCATCTACAACTATTTTATCGTTATGTATAATAATCGTATTAGCTGTACCTAAGTCAATTGCAATTTCTTGTGTTAAAAAAGAAAATAATCCCATTCTATTTATGTATTATCAATTTTAATGTTTAAAATGACGAACTCCGGTAAACACCATTGCTATACCAAACTCATCACAAGCTTCAATAACTTCGCCATCTCTAATGCTTCCTCCTGGTTCAACAATATATTTTATACCATACTCATTGGCAACTTCTATACTGTCTTTAAAAGGGAAAAAGGCATCTGAAATAAGAACTGATTCCTCAATTTTCAGATTCTCCTTCTGTTTAAATCGTGGAATAGTGAGCCAACGCAAACTATCTAATCTATTTGGTTGCCCCATGCCTGCACCGGTTAACCAGTATGCACCATCGGTATTTTGCGAAACTAAAGCAATTGCATTACTTTTTAAATGCTTACAAGCCTGTGTCCCGAAATTTGCCATATCCAATTGTTTATCGGAAAACGACTGTTTTGTAACTAATTTATATTCAGCATCTAAACCCTCATCCTCATCTTGAACCAACATGGCTCCATTAACTGAGCGATAAAGTTTTTCACCTGTTTTTTCCGGTTTTACCGGAGTTTCAAGAAGTCGCAATGCTTTCTTCTTTGAAAGTATTTCTTTCGCCTCTGCACTAAAAGCAGGGGCTATAATTATTTCAATAAACTTATCGGAAAACCAACTGGCAATTTCAGCGGTAACCTCTGCAGTAAAACCAATTATACCACCAAATGCTGATATAGGATCACCGGCCCAAGCCAATTCTAATGCTTTTAAAGTATCGTTTGATACTGCCAAGCCGCAAGGATTAAGGTGTTTGATAACCGATACAGCTACCTTATTTTCAATTCCCGATACAGCATGATAAGCATCGCTTACCGATTTCCATGCAGCATCAGCATCAAGCATATTATTATATGATAATGCTTTACCCTGTAATACTTTTGCATTAGCTAACGTATTCTCAGAATTTGAATTAGAAAATTTGAATATAGCCGCACTCTGATGAGGATTCTCTCCATAACGCAACACTTCACCATCTGATAAAGAAATACGCTTTGCCGATGCATCAGTATCTCCTGAGAAATAATTGAAAATTGCAGAATCATAATGGGATGATACTCCAAATGCTTCCTTTGCAAAAGCCTTACGCTGTTCAATCGTTGTTTCGCCCTTTTGTTCTTTTAACAAGCTATACAAATCGTTATACTGACTCATTGAGCTAACAATAAGCACATCTTTGAAATTTTTTGCTGCAGCACGAATAAGTGATATGCCACCAATATCTATTTTCTCAATTATATCTTGTTCAGGAGCGTTGCTAGCTACTGTAGCTTCGAAGGGGTATAAATCAACAATAACCAAATCAATTTCTCCAATATTGTATTCGGCCATTTGTTTGCCATCACCCTCATTATCGCGTCGTGCTAAAATTCCACCAAACACATTTGGATGTAAGGTTTTAACTCTTCCCCCTAATATTGATGGGAAAGAGGTTAAATCCTCAACTGCTGTTACCTTAATTCCTAAATCTTCAATAAAACTCTGTGTACCACCTGTTGAAATTAATCCAACTCCCAACTCATCAAGCTCTTTTACAATTCTGTCCAAATTATCTTTATGATAAACGGAAACTAACGCATTCTTAATTTTCTTTGCCATTTTTCAATTAAAATATACTCAAATTATGTATCTCGTTTGTTTTTAAGGAAAGCCTTTTATAAACAGCTCACAAAGATAAAATTAAAAACATTTATTCCACTTAATTAAAGCATCTAAACTTAAAAAAAATTACACAATAAAAAAAAGCCACTAAAATGTGGCTTATCACTATCCCAAAGAGCTTATCCGCTCCAGTTTTTTAAGATCAACTATCTTAATTTTTCGTCCACTAATGGATATCACACCTTCACTAGCAAAAGTAGACAATGTTCGAATAGCATTTGAAGTAGTCATGTTCGACAAATTTGCAATATCTTCCCTTGATAGATAAATTTTAATTGTTGCCTCATCATCTTCCATTCCATAGGTATCTCTTAAGAAAAGAAGTGATTCGGCTAGACGACCTCTAATGTGTTTTTGGGTAAGTGCAACGGTTCGGCGATTTGAAAAACCTAAATCAGTAGCTAACGATCGAATTAACCCAATAGCAAAATCGCTATTTTCACGAATTAATTTCATTAACTCCTCTTTATCTAATATACATATTACAGTATCTTCAAGAGCCACAGCTGTTGCAATATGATTTTCTTCAGCAAAAAGAGCCCTAAAGCCCATTAGCCCATAAGGTTTTACCATGCGAACAATTTGCTCTCTTCGTCCAACCCCTTCACGAAAAATCTTCACCTTCCCCTCACATAAAACCAACAATCCTATAGGTTCGTCGCCTTCTTTAAAAAGCACATCGTTTTTTTTGTAAAAGGCACATGAGTGATTTCTACGTGCAAGTTCTTTTTGTTCTGGGGTTAAAAGGGTAAATATAGCTTCAGGAACATCGAAGCATTTGTCGCAGTCTATATTTTTTTGAATCATAGCTTCACTAGAGTTTACATGTTGAAAAACACACTAATAACCAAATGTATAAAAACTTAATTAAATTCCATTCTTGAGACCGTATTTTTTATTATGATTCTTATCATCGTTTCATTAACAATACAACATTTTCTACATGATGGGTATGAGGAAACATATCAACAGGCTGAACTTTTGCAACCAAATACGATACCTCTAACAAGGCTAAATCGCGTGCCTGAGTAGCTGGATTGCAGCTCACGTATACAATTTTATTGGGTTTACAATTCAAAATAGTATCAATAACTGAATTGTGCATACCTGGACGCGGCGGATCAGTAATTATAACATCGGGTGTACCATTCTTTGCAACGAATTCGTTTGTCAAAACGTCCTTCATGTCCCCTGCATAAAATTGCGCATTATCAATTCCGTTTAATTCGGCATTTTCTTTCGCATCTTTAATGGCCTCTTCAACATATTCAACACCAATAATTTTTTTACAACTTCTAGCTACAAATAAGGCGATGGTTCCGGTACCTGTATACAAATCGTAAACCAAATCATTGCCAGTTAAATCTGCAAAATTACGCACCACAGCGTATAATTCATAAGCTTGACTAGAATTTGTTTGGTAAAATGATTTTGGTCCTACCTTAAATTTAAGATCCTCCATGCCTTCATAAATAAAAGGCTTACCCGTATAAGAAACTACATCCTGATCGGCAAAACTATCGTTAAGTTTTAAATTAACGATGTATTGCAATGAGGTTATTTCATGACCAAAGTTTTCATGAATAAATGACATAACACTCTCAATTTTTGCATTATCCTTCGCTCCAAAAATCACGATTACCATAACCTCACCCGTTGATGATGTTCTAACAACCAAATTTCTAATTAATCCATGATTCTCACGCTGACTATAAAAATCACACTCATTTTCTAGCGCAAACTTTTTAACCCCTAACCGTATTTTATTACTTGGTTCATCTTGCAAATAACAGTGCTCTACATCCACAATTTTATCAAACAGGCCGGGAATATGGAATCCAACTGCATTCATATCTTTCACCTCGTCATCCATCTCTTCTTTTGATAGCCATCGGTGTGGTGAAAATGTATATTCAAGTTTATTGCGATAGTATTGTGTTTTTTCACTTCCTTTAATCGGCATTATTTCGGGCAATTCAACTTTTCCAATTCTGGTAAGTGCATCAATAACCTCTTGCTGTTTGTATTGTAATTGCAATGGGTAAGGAAGTATTTGCCATTTACACCCACCACAAACCCCGAAGTGCTTGCAGAAAGCTTCTGCTCTTATTTCAGAATATTTGTGGAATTTTACCGCACGAGCTTCCATGTAGTTTTTTCGTTTTTTAACCACCTGCAAGTCAACCACATCGCCCGGTACTACAAATGGCACAAAAATCACCTTATCATCAATTTTTGCTAAAGCTTTCCCCTCTGCTGCTACGCCAGTAATTTCAATATTTTCGAAAAACGGCTTTTTCTTTCTTGCTCTTCCCACAATTTCTGTTTTAAATTTGCTACAAATATGATAAGAAAATTCGATATTCTGAATACACTTTAATAATTCATGTTCAAAGCAGTACTGTATTGAAATCTTTATCTCGATACGCTTAGCTATGGGGGATTAGTTCAACCAATTAATTTCAGCTCACTCCGTTTCTGAAATTTTAGTTTCACTGAATAAAAAAGGGCCGCTCATTGAGCAGCCCTTTGAAATATTGTTAAGCGAATGCTTATTTTACTGAATCCATGTACTGAATAAGCTCTACAACTTTTGTTGAGTAACCCATTTCATTATCATACCATGATACAACTTTTACAAATGTATCAGTAAGTGCAATACCTGCTTTTGCATCAAATACTGAAGTTTGAGCTTCTCCAACAAAATCGTTAGAAACAACATCATCTTCGGTATATCCTAAAACACCTTTCATAGTTGTTTCAGAAGCTAATTTCATAGCTGCACAAATTTGAGCATAGGTAGCACCTTTTGCAAGGTTTACGGTAAGGTCAACAACTGAAACATCAGGAGTGGGTACACGAAAAGCCATACCCGTTAATTTTCCGTTTAATGAAGGAATAACTTTACCTACAGCTTTAGCAGCTCCGGTAGAAGAAGGAATAATGTTTTGTCCAGCTCCACGGCCACCTCTCCAGTCTTTAGCAGAAGGGCCATCAACAGTTTTTTGTGTTGCTGTAGTAGCATGAATAGTTGTCATTAAACCATCAACAATTCCAAAACTGTCATTTAATACTTTAGCGATAGGCGCTAAACAGTTAGTAGTACAAGAAGCATTAGATACGAAAGTCATATCATTTTTGTACTCCGTGTTATTTACACCCATAACGAACATTGGAGTATCGTCTTTAGAAGGAGCAGACATAATCACTTTTTTGGCACCAGCATCGATGTGACCTTGAGCTGATTCTTTTGTTAAAAAAAGACCAGTAGACTCAACAACGTACTCAGCACCAACAGCATCCCATTTCAAATCAGCAGGGTTTCTTTCAGCAGTTACACGGATAGTAGCACCGTTTACAACCAAAGCACCATCTTTAACCTCAACAGTACCATTAAATCTACCGTGAGTTGAATCGTACTTAAGCATGTAAGCCATGTAATCAACATCAATAAGGTCGTTAATACCTACAACCTCAACATTTTCGTTAGCAGCAGCTACACGAAATACAAAACGGCCGATACGACCAAAACCGTTAATACCAATTTTAATTTTTGACATAATGTATGATTTTAAATAATTGTTTTATACAAATTTAATATATTTCTAAATCGGGGCACAAATTTATGAATTCGCATTTCAATAAACAAAATAAAACAAAACAATCGATAGGCTTTTTGGCTTTTACTTTTTCATAAACAAATACCTATGAATTTTCCCTAGCACAAGAGAATTATAAAATTTTACGAAACTAACAATTTCAGGACTGTTACTTTTAGCTTTACTGTTAATAAACTAGGGATTAAACAGCGTATTTGCTTGTTAGCTAGAAGAAAAACTTAGGCGTGAAAATTTAATTTATTATTAAATTAGCTACTTATGCTAACCTTTGCATAAAAAATAGATAAAAGCTATTATAGACAGTAAATTCATATCAAGAACTCATTACTCATTGTCTTGAGGTTTTGTTGGTATTGCCCTAGGATTTATTATCTTTCCAAAACGATAACTAACAAATATGGCTAGAAAATAAAACTGTTTATTATCGTTGGCCATTAGATCAATTTTCTTGGGAAAAACATCGAAAATTAATCCGCCTTCAAGTGCATTTAGTAAAAGATCTCTTTTGCTAAATTCAAAACTTGCCCCAACTTTTGCAAAGGCTCCCGGAATAGGTTTCAGCTCGCCAAATCCTTTAAAATAAGGCGCTCCACCATAAATTTCTTGTGAAGAATGTGGGTGAGGGTCGAACCTCTCCGTTTCATAAGGTTCAATACTTGTTACAAAATAAACCGGTTTTAACAGACCCAATGACGGACCTACATTATAATACCAGCGTACTTCGATGCCGCCTTTATCTTTTTTACTATAAAGTTTAAACAAATGTCCATATCCTAATCTTAGGTTATAAAATATATTATTTTTGCCGTAAGTAAAACGACGAAGATCCGATTGATAAGGATTACTGCGCTTGTGCTCTTTGGAATCTTTAATTATAACTAACTCTGCACTAAATCGTTCTTTACGGTAAATGTTATTCATTTTACCATAAGTAAACCCTCCACCCCAGCCATTGCTGTTTAGGGATAAGTGGAATGATCTTTCGTTCCGGATTAATGCTCTCTGTTCATCGTTTATATCACCCTGAGCATGTAAAACATATGAACTTATTATGAAAAATAGGATGGATAGTATTGCATATCTCATATAAAACACAAATCCCTATACAAGAGATTTATCTTAATTATTCAAACCTAAACTAAGCTTCTTGCTCTACTTCAGTATTATCAGCTTTGGCATATGCAGGACAATCTGCAGTTTTACATGAACTCATAAGTGCAATTCCAAATGCTGCTACCATTAATAGTACGAATACCTTTTTCATTTTGCAATATTTAATAATTAATATTATTTGTTTTTATAATTCGAATCGATAAAAATAATCTTTTCGATCTAATTTTCTAAATTATTTTCCTATCTCTTTCAATAAAATTTTATCAAAGCTTCCTTTTTCCCTTTGAAACCTAACAAATGTAGCTTCAACTTTGTTTTCATCTTTTAGCCATTCGTTTAATTTCGTAACATTTACTTGATCGACCAACTCAATTCCTCTTTTTCTACATATGGTAATATAAGTGGTTTTAAACTTGGGTGGATTTTTAGAGCTAATGGGTACTTGCATAATATATTTTAATGCCTCTCCAGTTTCGTTTAAATTATATTTCACAATAGCCATATCCATTAACGCCTCTTCGAAACGTGGTGAAATTGCTAACGCTTTTTCGTAGTATTTCACTGCATTCTGACTATCCCCAGTCATATTATAGGCAGTACCTAAGTCACATAATGTTTGTATATTATACGGATGTAGTTTATGGGCCTTTAAGAATTCCTTCTTTGCCCCTTCAACATTTTTATTTCTATGTAAAACCTCCGCTTTATAAAAAGGTATAGGATTTCCAAAAGCATCAAGTGTATAATAGCTATTACTACCAATTTTTCTAATTCCTCTCGCTATTATTGGTATATTATTATTTACTCTACCAGCTCTTATGTAGGCTGCACCATTATCCCCTTTAACCATATCAACAGCAATTCGAATATTAAAAACAGCTACAATAGTAAATATTATAAAAAGACCTAATACTAAAGGCTTTTTAAATGCGACTTTCTTTTTGCTTATTTGAGTAAGACTCATCACCAAAGCAAATAGCATAAGATATACTACATTATGAGTAATTCGCTCGCGAGGAAAGGATACAAACAAATTTACAACAAATCCTATGAGTACAGCAAACGCCAAACCGTTTAAAATACTTGATTTAAGGTTATCGTTTCTTGAGAAGTTTTTAAACGCTATTACTAAAACACCGATAAATATAGTTAGAAACAAAATCAAACCAGCATAACCCAACTCTCCCAAAATCCATAAAAAATCGTTATGAGTTCGTTGAAAATATTTTTTCCCATTTCTAATATCCCATGCAAAAGCATCAATACCGTATTTAGCATAAACAATTCGCCATTGACCTGGACCAACTCCTAAGAAAGGATTATCGCGAGCCATTTGAATGGTATTTGCCCAAACAAGAGTTCTTGTTTGAGCCGATGATGGAGTATCACTATTGTACATGGCACTTAGGCTTTCTTCTGGATCTAAAACCTGATTTACCTTATCCACCACCATTTTCACTATTCCAATTTCAGTTTTTTCAACCAAATAAAAACCAGTTAAAAATGCTGCAAATGGGAATAACATTATGGCATATTTAGCCCAAAAGGAGGCTTTTTTACCTTGTTTGTTTGGTTCTACATAGAAAAGATAAACAACTCCTAACACAAAGACTATTAGCGCTGCAACTCCCAATGCTCCCCATGATGCCTTCGAGGTTAAAATAATTATAAAACCCAAAGCTGATATAACAGAAATAATTGAAAGAATTCTCCAAACTTTCTTGTAACATATAGTACCATAAACACTAAAAGCCAGACTTAAAAATAAAAACGAAGCAAACGGGTTAATACTTGCTAAGGTAGATTTAACATGTACAATAGCTTGCCTAAACCAATAGCCATAATCACTAGTTGCAGCCTTAACTTGGGTAAAATCGGCATCCATTAACTGGTACACCCCAATTGCCAAATATCCAAGAGTCATTACAATTACAGACTTGATTAAGTAGTCACGACCCTTTTCATTGTTTTTCATCATTATAAAAAAGTAGAAAAAGGTGAGCATAAAAGTAAATTCCTTCAACGTTTTAAAAATAGCTTCAGAAGCATTAATAGCCCTAAAGGCGGAAACAGCATTCAAAAGCAAAAAAAGAGCCGCCGCTCCAAATATTATTTTATGAGATTTATCTAAAGCAAATGAGAATTTACCTTTCCATGTTTTAATTCCTAAAACAATGGTGATTATTAAAAACCAGATACTTAAGGCCAAGTAACGTGGATGAAGCACCGGATCAAGGACTCTCTTAAAATAAACTGCAGGTAATACTATTAAAAACAAACCGGTGATAATCCACTCAATATTCTCTAAGCTTTTCTTGAACAGCTGTTTCATACAATTAATAATTTTCCAATTTTATTCTAAATGTACAAAGTAAATGGAATATTGTGTTAGTTGCATATATCCTTAAGTTTTTTTTTGCGTTTATAACCTATACATTTGCATGAAAAAACTATGGACACAATATTTAATCACAAATCAATTAGAAAATATAAAACCGATACCATTGATGACAAGATTTTAGAAAAGATTCTTTTGGCAGGTACGCGAGCGTCAAATTCTGGCAATATGCAAGTTTACAGCATGGTGGTTACTAAAGATGAGAACATTCGAAAACAATTACACGGCGCCCATTTTGGCCAAAATATGGTTTTGGAAGCTCCTGTTCATATTACTTTTTGCGCTGATATTAACCGATTTAATAAATGGTGCGAACAAGGTAATGCACAACCAGTATACGACAATTTTCTATGGCTATACAATGCCACCATTGATGCTGTATTAGCAAGCCAGAATGTTTGCATTGAAGCAGAAAGTCATGGCTTGGGCGTTTGTTATTTAGGCACCACTACTTACATGGCCGATAAAATTATTGAAATTCTTGAGCTGCCAAAGGGTGTAATTCCTGTCACATCAATTGTAGTTGGGTATCCTGATGAATCTCCTGAACTAACAGATCGCTTACCCTTAAATGGTGTGGTACATTTCGAGAAATACAACAATTACAGCTCTGATAGTATAAAGGATATATATGCTGAAAAAGAGAATTTACCCTCCACTAAAAAACTAATAGCTGAAAACGAAACCGAAAATTTAGCCCAAATTTTCACTGATAAACGCTATAAAAAGGATGATAACATTCATTTTTCGAAGTCCTTTTTGGAGACCTTAAAAAAACAAGGATTCATGAATCAATAAATAATAATCGATAATTTTACCTTTATGAATATCAACAAAACCATTGGGTGGAATTATCGACTTTTACTTTTAATCGGGAGCATATTCATTCTCGAATGTATTTATCCACAGTATGTAGAGCAATTTGCAACAAGCATAAAATACATTGATGCCCAACCCAATTTTAAACCAAATATTAAAGCTAATTACAGCTCTGATTCATCCCCTTCTTTAATACATAAACATTTACAACAGCAATTTTTCAAACACGGCTACCTTAGCTTCTCTATTGATACTGTGATATCAAATGAAAAAAACAAGCAGTATTATATATATGTAGGAAAACAATTTAAACTCAATAAAATAACAATTACCAATAATGAATTCGAATATCTATCATCAAAACACTTTATAAAAAAAAAGCTTTCCCCAAAATTCATAGAAAATACCGATTCAAACATTTATTTGGCTCTGCAAAACCAAGGTTATCCATACGCTACAATCAGTAAAGAAATTGCTCTAACCGAAAGCGATGCTTCATTATTATATACCATTAGCAAAAATCAATATGTGAGTTTTGATAGGTTAAAATGTTCACCAGAAAACTTAATATCAACAAATTACATAGCCAGAATTACCGGAGTCATAGAAGACGATCCCTACAATGCTTCTGCAACAAAAAGAATAAAACAAAATATAAAACAAAGTAAAATATTTAAGGTTGATTCTGTATTTTCATATATTTCTGGCAATAAATCGCATAATATTGTAAAACTTAAACCAATAAATTACAATAATTTTAGTGCCTTAGCTGGGTTACAAACCGACAACAATAATAAAAGCGAAATAACCGGAAGGGCAAATATATCCTTAACCAATGCTTTTAAAAAAGGAGAAACAATTAAAGTAGACTGGCAAAAACCAGAAACTTTGTCGCAACAATTAGAAACTGACTTTGAATTACCCTATATTTTTAAATCACCTATAGGAATAAAACTTAATGCTCTTATTGATAAACAAGATTCAACTTTTACTAATACGCAGTTAACATCAGGCTTTTTAATACCCATAATAAATTTTGGGAGATTATCAGCCAATGTGAAATGGATAAACTCATCGGTTAACCAAAACAGTACAAACAATTTAAATTCAACAAAAAGTTTACAATATGGCCTTGGTTATATGTATTCATTATTTGATGACCCTTTGCTGCCAAAAACAGGCTGGTTATTTAAAACAAACATATTTACAGGCAGTCAAACTCAACAACACCTAGATAAAGCCGGTTCAAAAACAACAATACTAGAGTGGCAAGGAGGTTTTGATTTCGCTTTTCTTCTTCCCATAGGTTCTATTTACATTAGCAACAATTGGGCGGCAATAAAAAACGATTCATTAAAAACTAATAACCTATATAGGCTGGGTGGAACAAACTCGATGCGAGGTTTTAACGAAAAATCGATTTATACAAAAAACTATTTTTATACAAATGTCGAATACAGACTATACCTAAACAGCGAATCGTATGTATATTTATTATATGATACCGGTTTTTTTCAGGAACCAGAAAAATTTGATTACACAACTTCAAATAGGAATGCCCTAGGTTTTGGCATGAATATTAGAACTATTGCCGGGTACTTATCGATTTCTTATGCTATTGGAAAAGTTGGATATGAACCCTTCAATGTCCGTCAGGGAAAGATTCATATAGGTTATCAAAATAGATTTTAAATCACTTAATGTTTTAAAAAAATAGATGTTAGAAATATAGATTTGCCAATAAATAGTTATCTTCACAAATTAATGCGCATATAATATCAATTATTGACTTTAAAAGGAATACATAAATGAAGAGTCGTTTTACAATTACACAAAAGCTTATTGTTGGATTTGGAATACTATTATTTGCAACTCTGATAAATGGAGTCTTTATATATTCATCGCTAAACCGAAACCAAGAATTAAATGAAAAGGTTTTAACCATCTATAATCCCTCATCGGCTAAACTGCAAGAGCTTATAGCATTAGTTAGCAACTCTCAAATGTTGGTTAAGAACTGGGTTTTTATCGATAAACAATCTGATACCCCCGACAAGCAAAAATTGGCCGATATGCACAATGTTGATTTCCCAAAATTAAAAGCTGAAATCGACCATGTTTCCTTAAAATGGGATTCCGTATCAAAGGCTACCATGGATTCATTGCTTATGGTTATTAATGATCAACTATTCGGATCACATAAATTTATAATGGAAAAGCTTAACACCTTTGAAAGTTACGACGACTTTATGGTTCTTATTGAAGTAAATCCTATGGTTGAAGAAGGAGGTGACGTAATACTAACAACTCAAAACCTATTAGCATCAATTTCAGAACTAAAACAAAAAATTGATAAAGAATCGGAAGCTATAAATAATGAAATGAGCAAATCTTTTAAAAGATTTCAAAGTGTTATCATTATTCTAGTAATTATAGTTGCATTATTTGTTTTAATAGTAGGCTTTTTGACTACCCGTAGTATTGTTATGCCAATGCAAAAGCTTAAGATTTTGTTACTTACTATGACTAAAGGTATTTTGCCTGAAGAAAAGCTCGTTACAAATAATGATGAAATTGGCGACATGGGCGACGCTGTGAATTTGTATATTGAAAATATGCGAAAAACATCGGCTTTTGCTGTAGAAATAGGTAAAGGAAAATACGAATCGAAATTTGAAGCTCTGAGCGAAGAAGATATACTTGGTAATACTTTGCTAGAGATGAGACAAAATTTAAAATCGACTGAATTAGCCAGTAAAAAAAGGGCTGATGAAGATCAAATAAGAAACTGGATAACAAAGGGATTGGCAAATTTTGGCGATATTCTTCGACAAAATAGCGACAACATGGAAAATCTTGCCAGCAATATTATGACCACTTTAATTGATTACTTAGATGCCAACCAAGGTGCTATGTATATTTTAAATGAGAATGAAAACGAGGAAAATGTTTTTGAAATGGAATCGGCAATAGCTTATGGCCGTGAAAAATATGTAAAAACAAGCTTTGAACTTAAAGAGGGCTTAGTTGGACGTTGTGCATTTGAGAAACTGCCCGTTTATTTAAAAGAAATTCCTGAAGAATATATAAAAATAACATCAGGCTTAGGAAGTGCTGAACCAGATCATCTATTATTGGTTCCTCTTATTTTTAACGAAAATGTACTTGGTGTTATTGAACTTGCCACTTTTAAACCTATTGAACAATACCAAATTGATTTCATATCAACTTTAGGTGAAAATATTGGCTCAACAATTTCAAATGTCCGTGTAAACGAGCAAACAAAACACCTGCTTGGTGAGTCTAAACTCAGAGGTGATGAACTTTCATCGCAAGAAGAAGAATTACGACAAAACATGGAAGAGCTTCAGGCAACACAAGAAGAAGCTGCTCGTCGTGAAATGGAGATGGTAAATACGATTGGAGCCATCAACAACACTTTAGGCACGGTTGAGGTTGACAAAAATGGACAAATCATATCAGCTAACGATGAATTCATAAATAAAATAAATCTTGATGCAGGAAAAATTGTTGGCAAATCATTCCAAGATATATTCGCTTCAAATACTGCCATGCAAAATGAGTTTATTGAAATTTGGTCAAGTTTGCATGTAGGTGAAAGTGGCTCGATGGTAACAAACTTGATTACTGCTGAAAATGAGTTCTGGTTTAAACATACCTTTACTCCTTTTAAGAACGATATAGGTGAACTTAATAAAGTAATTGACTTAATCGTTGACATTTCAGAGCAAAAAAGACTTGAAAAAGAGCTGGAGGAGGCTAAACTAAACATATAAAAACGAGCTGCAACGTAGTTAATTCTCTAAAATTATGATAGCAATTACAAGCTACACAAAGGACAACCTTAACATTCTTTGTTTTTAATTTTTGTCAATCCAATAAAATTATACATTTGCACAAAAATGCCTGACTAGTCAGGCATTTATTTATTAGCAAAATGGAAACTCAAAGTATCATAAAACAACTTAGCAAGCTTGGCTCTGAATTAATTAAAATTTCTTCAAGTGAGCAAAAGGCTTATTCTGAGCATATTAAAAAAGCTACATTCGCAAACCCTTGGTTTACAATAGAATCTGTAAATAATTCGCTAAATGCATTAGGTCACGCATTACATGAGAATAATATTTTAAAATGGTTAAGCAATTACACCATTGCCAAAACCAGCTCCCCTAAAACCATAGGTTTAGTTTTGGCTGGAAATATTCCTCTTGTTGGATTTCACGATTTACTGTGCTGCCTAATATCAGGAAATAACGTTTTAGCAAAATTATCATCAAAAGATCAAATACTGTATTCAATAATTAAGGATATACTGGTAAAAATTGATCCTTCGTATGAAGGTAGAATTACTTTTACTGAGGATACCCTTAAAAATATTGATGCAATTATTGCTACAGGTAGCGATAACTCTGCCCGATATTTTGAGTATTATTTCAATAAGTACCCCAATATTATTCGGAAAAACAGAAACTCAATTGGAATATTATCAGGAAATGAAACTAACGAAGATTTAGAAAACCTCGGTACCGATATTTTTACCTATTATGGTCTAGGTTGTAGAAATGTTTCTTTTTTATGGGTTCCTGAAAACTATAATTTCAAATTATTCTTTGAAGCTATTGAAAAATTTTCAACGCTAACAAATCATAATAAGTACACCAATAATTACGAATACCAAAAGGCTATTCTTCTTATGAATAAAATATCACTTTTCGACAATGGATTTGTATTGTTAAAAGAAGATGCAGCATTATCATCGCCTATCGGAGTAATTCATTTTCAATATTACAAATCAGTCGAAGAGCTTGAAAATTTTGCAAAAGTTAATAAACATAAAATTCAATGTGTTGTAAGTAGAACAAATTGGGGTTTTAATACGTATGGACTAGGTGAAGCTCAACAGCCAGAATTGTGGGATTATGCCGACAATGTTGATACGCTTGAATTTTTATTGAATTTAAAATAACAATACATGATTTATACATTCCGCTTTATTTCTGATGAAGAAGATTCATTTGTAATTGATGTAAATATTAACCACAATCAAACATTTGAACAGTTACATAAAGTCCTTCAAACCACATTAAACTACGATCAAAATCAATTGGCATCATTTTTTTCAGCTACCGAAGCCTGGGAAAAAGAACAAGAGATTGCCCTTTTGGACATGGGCGATGATAGTTCTGTGTTAACTATGGCTAATACAAAAATTGAAGATTTTTTTAGTGCAAAAAATGAACGGATTCTATATATTTTCGATTATTTTAACGAGCGATTATTTTTTGGAAGCATTGTACGGACAATAGATGCAGAACCTCCTATTGAGCTACCATCGATTTCAAAAATTGAAGGAACGATTCCTGAGCAAATTAATACGCTAACTGACTCACTTGATAATTTAGACTTAGATTTAGATTTAGAAGACGAAGATGATGATGGATTCAATTTCGAAGAACTTCCTGATGATTATGATAGTTTTGATCCTAACGATTATTAATCTTCCCCCTTTTTTATACCATGGCTTTAACTAACAAACCCAATACTCTTGTAGTTTTACTAGGTCCAACCGGCATTGGCAAAACCGATTTAAGTATTGAATTGGCAAAAACTTTTAATACCGAAATTATATCATGCGATTCGCGTCAAATGTACCGCGAATTATCAATTGGAACCGCAGTACCTGAGGCGCATCAATTAGCAAGCGTTCAACATCATTTCATTGGCAATCTTTCCATACACGATTACTATAGCTCTGGGGTATATGAATTGCAAGCCATTAAATTACTTGCAAATTTGTTTCAGCAAAAAAAACATGTAATTATGACAGGTGGTTCGGGTTTGTATATTGATGCTGTTGTAAAAGGCATTGATGATTTACCGAGCATTAATCCTGAAGTACGAGGTGCTTTGAAAGAAGAATTTGAAACAAAAGGTATTGAATATCTGAAAGATAAATTGGAAAAATTAGATCCTGAATATTATGAAATTGCAGATTTAAATAACCCAAAACGAATACTTAAAGCTCTTGAAGTTTTTGAAATTACAGGTAAAAAGTATTCAACCCTACGCACTCAACCTAACAAAAAGAGAAATTTTAATACTATCCAAATTGGCCTAACCATGGATAGGGAAGAACTTTACAATAGAATAAACCTTCGAGTTGAACATATGCTTGAAGCTGGATTGGTTGAAGAAGCACACCGATTTCATAATTACAAACACTTAAACTCACTAAATACGGTAGGCTATAAAGAACTTTTCGCCCACTTCGATGGCGAATACGACCTAAATGAAGCGATAAGACTAATTAAGCGAAACTCCCGACGATATGCCAAAAGACAATTAACTTATTGGAATCGCGACAAAAGTATACATTGGTTCCTCCCTTCGCAAAAGCAAGATATTGTAGAAAAAATTCAAGAGCTGTAAATTGCATAAAAATAGTACTTTTACTTTCTGATAGCTGTAACTGTTTAATTCAAAAATAAAATTTAAACAGTTACGTAAAAATTATAACCTTGGTAAAAAAGATATTAATTTTAGGAACAGCTTATCCGCTAAGAGGAGGTATGGCTGCATTTAATGAACGTTTAGCCAATGCTTTTCTTGATGAGAAAGATGAGGTACAGATTGAAAATTTTAAACTTCAGTATCCAAGTTTCCTTTTCCCCGGCAAAACACAATACGCTAACTGGGAAGCTCCAAAAAGACTAAAGATAATATCCACTATAAACTCAATTAATCCGATAAATTGGATTAAAATTGGATTAAAGATTAAAAAACAAAAACCCGATGTGGTTATAATAGGATATTGGTTGCCTTTTATGGCTCCATGTTTGGGTACCATTGCTAAAATAATAAAGCAAAATAAACACACTAAAATTATAGGGCTTCTTCATAATATTATACCACACGAGAAACGCATAGGCGATAAGGTGTTTTCAAATTATTTTGTGAAGAATTGCCATGCTTTTGTATCCTTATCAAGAAGTGTGCTTGCCGATCTTTCACTTTTTGACGAAACCAAACCAAGAGCCTTTTGTCCTCACCCATTGTATGATCATTTTGGAGAAATAATTGAACGCGAAAAAGCCTTGGAGTCCCTAAAACTCAATTCGAATGAAAAATATGTATTATTTTTTGGCTTAATACGCGATTACAAAGGATTGGATTTACTTATTGAAGCTTTCGCTGACAAAAGGTTTAAAGAACGAAACATTAAGCTAATTATAGCCGGAGAATTTTATTCGAATGGAGAAAAATATTTAAGGCAGATCGAACAGCTAGGAATTAAAGAACGTATTATCCTACACGATAAATTTATACCTGACCCAGAAGTTGGGCTTTATTTTGGTGCAGCCGAAATAATTGCCCAACCCTATAAAAATGCAACACAAAGTGGGGTCACTCAAATTGGCTTTCATTTCGAAAAACCTATGTTAGTTACTAATGTAGGCGGATTAGCTGAAATTATTCCGAATGAAAAAGCCGGTTATGTTGTTGAACCAAATGCTGAAGAAATAGCGAACAAATTGATCGATTTTTTTGACAACAACCGATACGACGAGTTTAAAACAGGCGTTATTAAGGAAAAGAAAAAATACGCATGGGAAACCATGACAACAACCATGAATGATTTAATTAACAAAATTGGGTGAAATGGGATTAAAGAATATTCAAAATATTATAGAGGAATCGATAGCCATTAAGCAACAAATTATTTCAGACAAAACAATAATAGAACTATGCCAAAAAATTGCTGATGCCGTTGTTTCTTGTTATAAAAAGGGTGGCAAGGTACTTTTTTGCGGGAATGGCGGCAGCGCTGCCGATGCCCAACATTTAGCAGCAGAGTTATCGGGCCGATTCTATTTTAACCGGCCACCACTAGAAGCTGAGGCATTGCACGTAAATTCATCGTACGTAACTGCTGTAGCTAACGATTTTTCTTACGAAGATATTTATTCACGTTATGTAGATGGTGTTGGTAAAGAAGGCGATGTAATTTTTGGTTTATCAACATCGGGTAATAGCGAAAATATTGTGCGAGCTATTAAGGTAGCTAACGATAAAAAAATGATAACTGTAGGCTTGACAGGGCAAATGGGAGGAAAACTTAAAGACCTATCAACATTTTTACTTAATGTACCGACAACAAACACTCCTCGAATTCAAGAAGTACATATAATGTTAGGACATATTATCTGTGAAATTGTAGAAGAAAAATTATTTGGTCATTTTAAATAAATTAAACTTCTATATCTCTTTGTCAATATGATAGTGGTTTCTGTCCGATGAACTTCTTGATATTAATTCTCCAAGAAATCCTGCAAGGAAAAGTTGCGAACCAATTATCATACTTACCAATGCAATATAAAAATAGGCATTTTCGCTAACTAAAATACTTGGTATACCTTTATATAAATGAATAAGTTTATTTACCCCAACAGTAACCGTGGCTCCTAAACCAATTAAAAACATCATTATACCTAATGACCCGAACAAGTGCATTGGTTTTTTTCCAAAGCGCGTGATAAATAGAATCGACATTAAATCAAGAAAGCCATTTATAAAACGCTCTAAACCGAACTTCGTAACCCCGTATTTTCTAGCCTGGTGCTGTACAATTTTCTCATCAATCTTACTAAAACCAGCCTGTTTAGCTAATACTGGAATATAGCGATGCATTTCTCCATAAACCTCAATTGATTTTATTACATCTTTTTTATATGCTTTCAGTCCGCAATTAAAATCATGAAGCTTAATACCTGTAGATTTTCTTGATGTCCAATTAAAAAACTTACTGGGTATAGTTTTCATTATGGGGTCATAGCGTTTCTTTTTCCAACCCGAAACCAAATCCAAACCTTCTTTGGTAATCATATTATAAAGGCCTGGAATTTCCTCAGGGCTATCTTGCAAATCAGCATCCATTGTAATAACTACATCGCCTTCTGCAGCCTTAAAGCCACTATACAAAGCCGCCGATTTTCCATAATTCCTTCTGAATTTTATACCTCGAACAGCACCATACTCCTTTGAAAGCAATTCAACTTCTTTCCACGATTCATCACTACTGCCATCATCAACAAGAATAACTTCGTAAGTTAAATTATTATCATACATCACCTTAGCTATCCAAGCTACTAATTCGCTAAGCGATTCTTCTTCGTTGTATAAGGGTACTACAATACTAATATTCATGATGCAAATTCTATTTAGTAATTACTTTAGCTTGACTTAATTGGACTTTTAATAAAAATGGATGCAATTAATCCTGACAGCACACCTATTAAAGCTTGTGAGAAAAAAACAATAAACGCCATCATGCTTGGTGATAATGTTTTTCTGTACAACTCTAATATAGCCTCAGCATCTTTTTCTGTAAACATACCGCTTTGCGAATAGGCAATTCCCATCTGTTCTATATAATTTGGAATTCCGTTAAGTTCAATTTTAGCATAATACCAATATGAAAAGAATGCATATATTAGAGCTGAAAATACGGTTAACAGAACAGTAAAACCCAAAGCATTTTTATATTGAAATTCGCCTTCAACAATTGAATCTCGATACCTTCTACCGAAAACCAGCATACCTGCCCAAAGTAACATGGCATTAATCATTCCTCCTGTATCCCCTGGATGGTGCACTCCTCCCCTTATCTTAATTATTATAACTACAACACTAAAGGCTAATCCTAAATAAAGCCCGTAAGTCATTGTATGTTTAACTAAGTTGTTTTCTTGCATAGTTATTTTGTTTGAGGCAAATATACTTTTTTTAGATTAATGGAGGGTAAAATAACCACATCATTTACCCAAAATATTAAATACCAAACAACATAAACTCGTGTTTGACATATATAACTATTGTCAATCAAGAATTAAAACTAGATTAGTTTAGTTCATCTTTTTTTATGATGTATTGTTTCTTGATACTAGCTACTGGTTTGCAGTCGTTGCTAAATTATTTAACAACAAATAAAAAACGCATCAATTATGGCAAATATATAGACCAAGGATTGCTTATAGGCTCAGGAGCTATTGAAGCAGCCCATAGAGACGTATTACAAAAACGGTTAAAACTATCAGGACAACATTGGACAATTGATGGGGCACAGCAAATTGCAAATTTACATACATGTAAGAAAAGTAACAATTGGAATGAGGTTAAAGACTTAATTATCAACAACAAAATTGCGGCATGATGCAAATAGGGAAATTTGTCGTGCACCCAGCGAGATGCACTAAAGTGCATAGTTTTAACTACTAATGAAACCAATAAATAACTTTTTACACCCTATATGTATGTTAATCTAATACTTGAAAATACTTTTATTTTTTACTCTATGTTTTTTGCCAGTATATGAAATATTGCTACTTTTGTGCGCGGGTAAGTCTCATACGACCAGCTCCTGCTGAACTCCCCCAGATCCGGAAGGAAGCAAGGGTAAGCGGTTGAGCGGTGCGATATGAGTAGCTTACCCGCTTTTTTTTGCATAACTCATGAACTCGAAAACATATACTATTGCAAACATTGGAAGCATTGAAGTTTGCAAGCATCACAGCACCAAAAAATTAACCATTAAACTTAAACCAGGCTCAATTCCCAAAGTTGTTATACCTAAATTAATGACCTATGAAATGGGCTACCGCTTTGCGCTTGAAAAAGAGAACTGGATTGTTAAACATAATAAAAAACTTGAAGAGCGGATACCAAAAACTATTTTTAACGAAGAAAACGGATTTGAAACCAGATTTCATAAAATATCAATACAAACGCATCTAAAAAATTCAATAGAATTAAAACGATATAATGATTCCATTACAATATATTATCCAGCGACAAGCAATATTGCTTCAACTGCTGTACAAGAAAAAATTAAAAATTCAATAACAGAGGTCTTAAGGTTTGAAGCGAAAAAACATTTAATCCCTCGAACATTCGAACTGGCTCAAAAATATAATTTTACGGTTAATAAAATTTTTGTTAAAAATTTAAAATCGCGTTGGGGAAGTTGCTCAGCACAAAATAATATTAATTTGAATGTGCATTTAATGCGATTACCTGAAGATTTGTCAGATTTTATCATTTTGCACGAATTATGCCATACGGTTCATAAAAATCATGGATCTCATTTTCATAGCCTATTAAATAAATTAGTTGGCAATGAAAAAGAACTAAATAAAGAATTAAAAAAATACAATACTCAACTATAAAAGCATATGTCAAAAATATCGGAACAATTTATACGCTACGCAAAAATCGATACTCAATCAAATGATGAATCGACAACATGCCCAAGTACCAATAAGCAATTTAATTTAGCCAAGGTTCTTAAAGATGAGCTAGAACAAATGGGTGTGAACAAAACTGAACTTGATGAAAATTGTTACTTATATGCTACAATACCCTCAAATGTAAAGTATGAGGTACCTACCATCGGTTTTATTGCGCATCTTGACACTAGCCCTGACATGCCGGCCGATAATGTAAAACCTATTGTTGTTAAAGATTATGCGGGAAAAGACATTATATTAAATTTTGAAGAAAATATAATTTTATCACCAAGTGAGTTTCCTGAACTTAACAATTATGTTGGCCAGGATCTTATTGTAACCGACGGAACAACACTATTAGGAGCCGATGATAAAGCAGGTGTTACAGAAATCATGCTAATGGCACAATACATTTGTGAAAATCCTGAATTTAAACACGGAACCATTAAAATAGCATTCACACCCGACGAAGAAATTGGTCGTGGTGCAAACTTGTTTAATGTAAAAAATTTTAAAGCTGATTTTGCTTACACTATGGATGGCGGTGGTATTGGAGAGCTAGAATATGAAAATTTCAACGCTGCTAATGCTAAAATTATTGTAAAAGGAAAAAATGTGCATCCAGGTGAAGCAAAAAACAAAATGGTTAATGCTGTTCTAATACTTAACAGACTAATTGGAACTATTCCTATAGAGGAAACTCCCAGATATACTGAAAATTACGAGGGATTCTTTCATGTTATTCAGGCAAATGGTAATGTAGAATCTTCATCGGCCGAATTAATTATTCGCGACCACGATGAAGCAAAATTCACTGATAAAAAAAATAGACTTCATGAATTAACCAGCGAATTAAATAAAGAATACGGTGGTGATTATATTACCCTTGAAATAAAAGATCAATATTACAATATGCGTAAAATGATTGAACCGCATATGCATATTGTTGAAACCGCAAGAGTAGCCATGGAATTGGTTAATGTAAACCCCATTATTAAACCTATAAGGGGCGGAACTGATGGAGCAAGATTATCTTATATGGGATTACCAACTCCAAATATTTTTAGCGGAGGTCACAATTACCATAGCCGATACGAGTTTGTTCCAGTACAATCAATTGAAAAAGCCCGCGATGTAATAATTAAAATAATTGAGCTTTACCAAGAAAAAAACAAACCAGCAGAATAAGAAATAGAGACAATAGTAATTTAAATATTGTTCTATTACCAATAGAATGGGTGGTTTTATGAGATCATCGATTTTTAGATTTTCTGGTCAGCAGCGCGACTGAACGATAAGTCGTTCTGATTTTCAGTACACAGTCCTCAGGCAATATACAGACTGAGAACTGTAGACCTGTCCGAATAATTCAGGCGGGCTGTCGACTATATCCCATGGATAAAAATGTACTTTTTATAAGTTTTTCCACTAAATTCATGGTAATACCTTACATATAAATACTCATTTGCCACAAATTCACAGATTAAATATTTAACCTGTGAATTTGTGGCATTTTTATGCTCAAAAAATTAGCTGGTAAATCATAAAATTATTATGCCTAATTTTACCATTAGAGACAAATCTAAAATAATGAAATTATGAAATTTTTTCTTGACACCCCAAATTTGGAGCAAATACAGGAAGCTCAATCGCTCGGAATAATTGACGGAGTAACTACCAATCCTTCGCTTATGGCAAAAGAAGGAATAACTGGTAAGGAAAATATTCTTAACCATTACATTAAAATTTGCGAATTGGTTGATGGCGATGTTAGTGCCGAGGTTATTAGCACCGAATACGAGGGAATGATTGAAGAGGGTGAAAAACTAGCAGCACTGCACCCACAAATTGTAGTTAAAGTTCCCGTTACTAAAAATGGCATTAAGGCAATTAAGTATTTCTCAACGAAAGGAATTCGCACAAATTGCACCCTTATATTTGCACCTGGCCAAGCATTATTGGCAGCAAAGGCAGGTGCCAGCTATGTTTCGCCTTTTGTTGGGAGACTGGACGACATTTCACATGATGGTTTGCTCTTGGTAGAACAAATTGTTGATGCTTTTAATTATTATGGATTTGAAACACAAGTTTTAGCAGCTTCACTAAGAAGCACCTTGCATATAGTGCGCTGCATGGAGATTGGAACCGATGTTGTAACTTGTCCTCTTAAACCAATTCTGGGCTTATTGGATCACCCTCTAACAGATAAAGGATTAAAACAATTTTTAGACGATCATAATAAAGCGAATACCTTATAATACTATTGTTTTCTTGCAAAGCCTTAATACTTTTCAAAGAAACAAAAATTACATGAAGCCCGTATAACTGCTCAATAGAAATACAAAAAGAAAATGTTAATAAAAATATATCCTGAAAACCCAAACGCCAAAGAGGTTCAAAAAGCTGCTGAAATTCTACGCAATGGTGGAGTTATTATTTACCCTACCGATACAGTATATGGAATTGGGTGTAGCATTGACAAACCAAAAGCGGTGCAACGAGTTGCTCGTATTCGGGATATTAATCTTGAAAAAGCCAATTTCTCATTTATTTTTCATGATTTAAGCCATATTTCCGATTACACTAAGCATATTGCGAACGATGTTTTTAAAATGATGAAACGTAACCTACCAGGACCTTTCACTTTTGTTTTAGAAGCCAATAACAATGTTCCAAAAATTTTCAAAAGTCGAAAAAAAACTGTGGGTATTCGCATACCTGACAATTCTATTATTAGAGCCATAGTAAAGGAATTGGGCAACCCCATACTTTCCTCATCAATTCACGATGAAGATGATATTATTGAATACACCACCGACCCCGAACTTATTCATGAAAAATACATGGATAAAGTTGATGCCGTAATTGATGGGGGATTTGGTGACAATGAAGCCTCAACAGTTATTGATTGTTCGGGCGACGAATTTGAAATTTTAAGAGAAGGGAAAGGTATTTTAGAGTAATTACGCAATCCTGTTCTGGTAAAATATTGCACAAATTCCGGCTTTTGTGCAATTCAATCGTGACTTTTCAAAGTTTCGGCCACTTTTCAACAAATTGTTAATTAAAACACTATTTTTTAGTTTTTTAAACACATATTTTTTATCCTTAGAAATAGGTGTTTTTATACATTTGTACCAATCAATATTAAAAACTCAAATAAAATAGTACATTATGAAAAAACTACTACTATCATTTGCTCTAATGAGTACAATTTTTGCAATTTCAGCACAAACCGACTTAATAATATCAGAATATATTGACGGATCGGGTAATAATAAAGCTTTGGAAATTTATAATCCAACAAGTCAATCAATTGACCTTTCCGCTTACATCGTGGTTCGATTTAGCAACGGCGAATCATATCCGGCTAACCTAGACCCTAAAACTACAAGTGGTGGCTATCTGGAATTAGAAGGAACATTAGAGCCTGGCAAATGTCATGTAATTGTAAATGGACAAACAGAAGATACCGAATTTTCCCCGGCTTGTTCTCCGGAATTACAAGCTTTGGCTGACCAATTAGATGTTGATTACCCTGCACCTACCTACATGAACGGAAACGATGCCATTGGATTACTTAAAACTGAGGATGGCCTTACCTATACCTCGGTAGATATTTTTGGCGAAATTGGTATTGGAAGTGCCATGAAAAACGGTTATGGATGGTCACCTGTTAAAGATTCTGTGCTAACCTATACAGACGGAGATACTGAAGTTACTGCAACTATATCAGACTATATCGTACCTCTAAATACTGATGACGGTTCAACATTTGGGCCATATTGGATGGCATGGAGCAAGGACCATTCTTTAATTAGAAAATCAAACATTACGAAAGGAGTAACAGCAAATCCTGATGATTTTGTTATATCCACCGAATGGGATACATTACCTGCAGTTAGCATTGGCGATACGGCTTGGTCATATCAAGATATTTGGACAAATTTAGGAACTCATACTGCAAATACAACAGGAATTAAATCTCAATCATCATTTAATAAACAAATCATTAAAGCATATCCAAATCCTGTAACAGATAACAGGGTTACAATTACCAGCGAATCAGGAAAAATAAAATCAATTGAAGTCTACAACATTATTGGTAAAATTATTTTTACTGATTATTTTGTTTCAAAAAATGAAACAGAAATCAAATTGAATGACCCAAATGAAGGAGTTTATATGATTAAAGCTGAATTTGAAAATGGTGCTTATTCAACACAAAAAATATTAATTAAATAATACTTTTTTTTAGGATGCCTGCATAACAGGCATCCTTTTTTTTCATCTGCACGTAAATATCTACCTGTAGTGTTTCGATTTCAATTATTCATTTCAAGTCAAAACTTCCAACAAATGAAGCATTTTATACTTCTTACCATACTTTTTGCAACATCAATTTCAACATTTGCCCAAGACTTATATATACGTGGTATTGTTCAAGATGCTAAAACAGGTGAAACTTTAATAGGAGCAAATGTAATATATGGAGAAGGCCAAGGCACTGTAACAAATTTTGATGGTAAATTTGAGTTAAAATTACCTCAGGGTGCATATACGCTTAATATATCATATGTTGGTTACACTAAAATTGAGCAAAATATTTTAATCGATCAAAAAAGTATTTATAAAGAATTCCAAATGGAATCGGAGGTAATTGATGAAGTTATAATTGTTGCCGATGTTGCCCGACAAAGAGAAACACCCGTAGCTTTTACAAATGTTTTACCTGCAAAAATAAGCGAAGAATTAGCAGGTAAAGATTTACCAATGGTATTAAATTCAACGCCTGGTGTATATGCCACACAACAAGGTGGTGGCGATGGTGATGCTCGAATAACTATTAGAGGTTTTTCACAAAATAACATTGCTGTTATGATTGATGGAATTCCGGTAAACGATATGGAAAATGGTTGGGTATATTGGTCGAACTGGTTTGGCCTGGATGCTATAATGCGTTCGATGCAAGTGCAACGAGGACTCGGTATTTCTAAGCTCGCCCTCCCTTCGGTTGGTGGTACCATGAACATCATTACCAAAGGTATTGAATCGGAAAGAGAAGGTACTATAAAACAGTATATTGACAACGATGGCAAGCTGCAAACAACCTTAGGATATTCATCGGGATTACTAAAAAAAGGATGGGGGTTTACTTTAGCAACATCATACAAGCAAGGGAATACATGGATTGATGAAACCGGAACTAAAGGTTGGTTTTATTATTTCAAAGTTGACAAGCGTTGGAACAATCACATTACAAGCTTAACTGGTTTTGGCGCCCCACAGGAGCACGATCAACGAAGTTATAAACGATCAATCGCAGCATACAATTTAGAATATGCACGAAATGTAGGTATTGATGTTGATGCCGTTGATGAAAAAGGAAATTATATTTATAGACCAGATGTAAATAACATAGGTACACAGTACAACTACCATTGGGGCACTTTAAGGAGAGATCGATATGATTCAAATGCTCCTCTTGAAACTCAAAACAGCAAGATAAATGAATACCACAAACCTCAATTTAGTATTCGCGACTCTTGGAATGTGAATGACAAACTCTTTTTTTCCAATACAGCATATCTTTCTATAGGGAGAGGTGGCGGCATATCACCCAGGAGTAGTATAAAGAACAATCAACTTGTTCAAGACCCTACGAACCCCTATTATGGACAAACTAATTTTCAATCTATTTACGACCAAAATACCAAAACAATACAAACACCATTTGGCGTTCAAGAACCATATGATTTAAATTATAGTAACTCCTTATTTGTTTCAAACAATTACTTGGCAAAAAGTAGTAACGAACATATTTGGTACGGATATTTGTCTAGTATCGACTATACATTAAACCCTACTATTTCGATCTCAGGAGGCATTGATTTAAGATCATATAAGGGTTCCCACTATATGACAGTATATGATTTAATGGGTGGCGATTATGCAATTGACACTGATGATAATAGGATGACTGATTCAACACAACACATGAAAAAGGAAGGTGATAAGATTTATTATTACGAAGATGGTTTTGTTAGATATGGAGGTGCCTTTGGTCAGTTGGAATACAAAACAGGATTATTAACTACTTTCATAAATGTGAGCACTGCGCTTACCGGATATAATAAAAAAGACTATTTTAAGCAAACAGAATCAGGCTGGAAAAACAAATCGAGTTTTACCATTAAAGGAGGTGCTAACTATAATTTTACAGAAAGATCAAATGTATTTATGAACCTTGGGTATCTTTCTAAAGTAAGACCATTTAATTCATTTTACAGTGGTTATACCACCAACTTTGTTAAAAACACCGAAAACGAAAGGGTTAAAGCTATAGAAATAGGATACAGCTATAGCTCACCAAAATTTTCAGCAAATTTTAATGGTTATTTTACACAATGGGAAAACAAACCGGTAAATAGTATAACAGATAAAATTGAAGATGCCGATGGTACTGAGGTTGATGTTATAGGTACCATTCCAGGTATGGATGCTCGTCATACCGGGATTGAGATTGATTTTATATATAAAATATTGCACAACTTAGAATTTCAAGGTTTAGTATCTCTTGGAGATTGGATTTGGGACAAGAAAGTAGATAATTTATTAATGTATCCTACAACCGATGGTTACGACAGAGATATACCAATTGATACAATAACCTTTGATGTAACCGGAATTCATGTTGGCGATGCTGCTCAAACACAACTGGGGGCGAGTTTACGATACGAACCCATCAAAGGTCTTTACCTAAGTGCTCGAACTACATATTTTGCAAGATACTATTCCGATTATAATGCAGAAAGTACCAAAGGCCCTGATGGGAAACCTAAAGAACCCTGGATAATACCATCATATAATTTAATTGACTTTCATACAGGATATAGATTTAAATTCAACACTCTTGACAAAATAACATTTAATGTAAGAGCAAGCGTGACCAATGTTTTAAACACAATGTATATTTCTGATGCAAAAAACAATAGTGGCTATATTCAAAAACAATTTAATGAATTTGATGCTAAGTCGGCAGAAGTATTTTTTGGAGCTCCAAGAAGGTATATTCTTTCATTAAAAATTACATTCTAAACAACAATTAAACTCCACAAAGTAACAATTACATGAAAAATATTTTATTTACCATAATATTAGCACTCATCTATCATACTGCTTTTTCACAAATAAGCATAAGTGAAGCAAGAGGAAAAGAAGAAGGAACTACAGTAACTATTTCAGGAATTGTACTTAATGGCAATGAAATGGGTTTAATACGCTATGTTCAAGATGAAACTGCTGGAATTGCCGTTTATAGTTCGTTACTAAGCGATGTTAAAAGAGGCGATAAAATTACTGTTACCGGTGCATTGAAAGATTATAACGGACTTTTGGAATTAGACCCTGTTTCTGAAAACACAGTTAATTCATCGGGCAATACTTTACCACAGCCAATTGTTTTATCACCTTCACAACTAGCTGAAGAGTACGAATCAGAAATGATTGAAATACGAGATGTAATTTTCGCAAATGGAGGCAGCACTTTCACTGGAAATACTTCATTTAGTTTTTCAACCAATGGTGAAACTGCAAGTATATATGTAAAAGCAGGATCTCCTCTCGAAGGGAAAATTATTCCTTCAGGAAAAGTAAAACTTTTTGGTATTTGTTCCCAATATTCTTTCAGCGATCCTAGTTCAGGATACCAGATGCTGCTTCGCGATATGGATGATATTCAAAATAATTCCACTATATTTTTTACATCAGCCATAAGTTTGTCAAATTTATCAAAAAATGGATTTGATTTAAATTGGAGTACTAATACCGAAGGAACAACCCAACTTTTATACGGAAATACAAATCAACTTGAAAAAGATACTTTAATTGTCGACGGCAATTTAACTCAACATAAAATATCCATTTCTGATGCACTTCCATCAGAGTTATTCTATGTTAAAGCAATGTCATCAGACGGTATTGACACTACATATTCTCCTATACAAGTATTTGTTACACAGTCGGAATCATCGGGTAATATTAAAGTCTATTTTAACACTCAAATTGAAGACGCTGCTGCAACTGGAGAAGCTGCAATAATGCTTGATCAAGCAATTGACGACACTTTAATTCAATATATTAATAGAGCAGAAATATCAATTGATTTGGCTATTTACAATATAAATAACCAAGGTTTAAGTAACATGAGCGAAGCTCTCAATAATGCATATGCGCGTGGAGTAAAAATTCGTATAGTTCATGATGGCAGTACAGCTTGCCTTGGGCTTCAAGAGCTTAATTCGGCCATACCAGCCTTGGCAAGTCCAACCGATGAGACTTATGGAATAATGCATAATAAGTTTTTAGTCATTGATGCCGATTCTGACAATGAAAATATGCCAAAAGTTTGGACAGGCTCTACGAACCTAACAGTTGGAAATATAAATGAAGATGCAAACAATGTGGTTATTATTCAGGATAAGAGTTTAGCCATTGCTTATAAACTTGAATTTGAGGAAATGTGGGGTTCAAACACTCAAGTTGCTAATGCATCAAAAGCAAAATTTGGATTCGATAAATCAGATAATACTCCTCATGAATTTATTATTGGGGGCAATAATACCGAGCTCTATTTTAGTCCAACTGACCAAACAAATAAATACATAATAGATGCTATAAACTCGGCCGATACCGATTTAAGTATTGAAACAATGCTTATTACCCGCTCCGATATCGGTTATGCTATAGTTGATGCTAATCAAAATGGTGTAGCCACAAATGTTATCACAAATGCTGAAATTGACAACTCTGAATTTGTTAATGAACTTTTACAAGACGAATTAAAAGTGCATTTCACATACAATAATGTTTCTAGTGGTGTATTACATAATAAATTAATGATTGTTGACCAAAGTAATTTAGAATCTGATCCTTTAGTTTTAACAGGATCGCACAATTGGAGCAATGCCGCAAATAATATTAATGACGAAAACACCCTAATTATACACAATGCCAATATTGCCAACCTATATTATCAGCAATTTATATTTCGTTTTATTGAAAACGAAGGTAGTTTTACTGAAATAAACAACCCTCCAATAGCAAATAACGATACCGTTTTAGTTGCGATTAATGGTTCTATTATTGTAAATGTTCTTGAAAACGATAGTTATATATCCGATGTTTCAATTGAAATATTTGAACATGCAAATAATGGTTTATCTGAAATACCCTTCACCAATCCAACAGCAATTAAGTACCAACCCAATCAAGATTTTATAGGAACAGATACAATAAAATATAAACTTAGTTATAAAGCTGATCCTGATCTTTCAAATATAGGATATGTTATTATTAATGTTTCTGATGGGTCTACTATCTTTAAAAAAGCTCAAGGCTATTATTCAGTTTATCCAAATCCTAACAAAGGTAATTTCTCGGTAATATTTTCCAACAATACACAATCGCCCTACCAATTAAAAATAATTGACTTAAGGGGTAAAACTATTTACACAAGCTTTATAAAAGAGGGGAAGAAAAACCATCACATCTCACTTCTACAATCTTTAGATAAAGGATGTTATTTAGTGCAGTTAAATAATGGTAAAAATGTATTTTCTCAAAAAATTATTATTGAATAATTAATCTAGCTTAATGAACAATCTCGTTGCAAGCAGACGAGGTATCAATTTGGTAACACTTTTATTTTTCGCAGCAAGCTGCGGGGAAAATGACCCACATTGTGGGATTTAATTCTTACAGCTATGAAACAATTAATTCTGGTAGTATTTGCAGCATTATTAGCAATTTCAATAAATGCTCAATCTATTTACGAAATTCAAGGTCAAACTAACCTATCACCCTATAATGGGCAATCGGTAAGCACCAAGGGTATTGTTACAGCTGTTTATGTTGGTTCGTATTTTATTCAAGATGGTGATTCTGAATGGACCGGTTTATACGTTTACGATAAAACACAAACCCCTGCAATAGGCGATAGCATTGAAATAGCCGGTACCATTTATGAGTATTACGACATGACCGAACTTGTGGATATTACCTCATTTACAGTAACTTCATCGGGTAATACGCTACCAGAACCTATATTAATTGAAACGGGTGCTGCCGAGGAGAAATGGGAAGGGGTTTTATTAAGAGTAGAAAATGCCGAATGTACAAATCCTGATTTGGGATTTGGAGAATGGGAATTAAATGATGGCTCGGGAACTACCGTAGTAAACGATTTGGGAGTTGTCTACACGCCTATCGCAGGAGTTAAATACAAAGTAACCGGCCCCTTAAGCTATTCCTTCGAGCAGTATAAACTTGAACCACGTACCGAAGAAGATATTATACAAGATTTAGCTTTGTTTTTTACCGTCAACCCATCTGCCAGTGACATTGAAAAAACTAAATTTACCCTAAACTGGGAAACCAATGCTGCAGCTTCATCCTATGTGGAATATGGACTAACTACTTCTTATGAATTAGGCAAACAATTTTCAACGGTAAGCAGCACTACTCACCGTATATTAATCGACAACCTTAGTGCAGGAGAAATATACTATACCCAATCGTACTCTATTAATGCAACTAAAGACACCACCCCTATTCACCACGCAGTATTTGCTACACAGTCAGAATCAAGTGGCAAAATAAATACATATTTCAATCACGAAAGAATTGTACAAGAATTAAAGAGTAGTTTTACTGGAAATATTGCTGACACTATAATAAGTTATATTACTAAGGCTCAAACTAGTATTGATATAGCTATATATGATTTAACCAATCATGCACCCCAGAGCGATAGCTCAAATTATAAAATTATTCAGGCAATAAACACAGCATTTAATAAAGGGGTTAAAATTCGTTTAATTACCGATGGAGCAGTGGGCAATCAAGCCTTAGATAGTTTAAATGCTAACCTACCCATTCTTAAAAGAAATTCAGATGGTATAATGCATCATAAATTTTTAGTTGTGGATGCTGAAAGTATTGACAACTCATGGGTTGTAACAGGATCTACCAATTGGACCTACAACAACCTCTTTATGGATTTCAATAATATGATTTGCATTCAAGATCAATCTCTTGCAAAAGCATATGCCATAGAATTTATTGAAATGTGGGGCTCTAATGATGATAAGCCAAATAATGACAACGCTAAATTTGGGAAAGATAAAACTGACAATACACCCCATCAATTTAATATTAACGAAGTACCTGTTGAACTATACTTCTCACCTTCCGATAAAACAACCTCGAAAATTGTTACTGCAATTGACGATGCTAAAGAAAGTGTTGATTTTGCCATGATGGTATTCACAGAAAATAGTATTGCAAATGCCATTATAGCAGCAACCAACAGAGGCCTGGAAACTAATGGATTAATCGATTATATAGAATCGACAGGGAGCGATTATAACGATTTATTAGACAATGGCGTTAACGTAAAAGACTTCCAAAACCCTGAAGGTGGCGGTTGGCCCGATGCTCCTACCCTACATCATAAATTTTGCATAATCGATAAAAGTGCTAATAATCCGCTAGTGATATCAGGCACCCATAACTGGAGTGCATCGGCTGAAAGCAAAAATGATGAAAATACCCTTTTCATTGCAGATGCAAGCATAGCCGACCTTTTCTATGATGAGTTTACTCAAATTGAATACTATATGGATGGTCCTGGATCAATAGCCCGCAATTCCATAAATAACCTAACTGTTTACCCAAATCCATCGAATGGGAATATTGTTCTTGAAGTATCAAAATTGGATAACTACAGTGTAGAAATATTTGATATTATTGGCCTGCCTGTTGCTAATTTTGAAATGAACACTTTTACTAAAACACTTACGATACCCCAAAAGGGAATTTATATTGTTGTATTAAATAATGGTAAAGAAACCCATAAGCAAAAGATCGTAATTCAATAAAATACTCTATAAAAAATAGTAGATTATTTATTTATAGATTTTTTTGTGTAAATTTTATGTAATGGGCACTTAGCTGTCCTTTATAATAGTTACTACTATGTTTCGACTTTCGCGAGGACCATCAAATTCACAAACAAAAATATTCTGCCATGTACTTAAACCCATTTTTCCATCAATAATTGGAATAGTTTCCGAAGGACCAACTATTCCGGCTTTCAAATGCGAATCTCCATTACTATCTTGAGCATCATGTTCCCATACACCAGCAGGAATTAGCTTATTGAACAGAGTAACCACATCGTTTTGTACCGAATTATCCCAATTCTCCTGAATCATAATTCCTGCTGTGGCACCTTGCACATAAACATTTACAAGCCCTGTGTTTACATCACTTTGATTTACAACATCTTCAACTTTCCGGGTAATGTCAAATAAACCATTATGTTTATTGGTTGAAATTCTTATTACTTGTTGCATCTTTTAATTTAAATTAATATTTAATTCGAATTTTTTATTCAATTAATGTAAATTTAAATGATATTTATAAACTGAATCAACTGTTCACATAAATTTTTATGATTGAAAAAGACTTTAACTTAAAAACGAAGCAAGGTTTAACCTTATTCGCACATACCTGGGAACCTTCAGAAAAACCAAAAGCAGTATTAGTGCTGGTCCATGGCATTGGCGAACATTGCTTGCGCTATACCCCCTATTTTAAACTGTTTGTGGAAGCGGGTATATCAATTTTTGGTTTTGACTTGATTGGACATGGTCAGAGTGAAGGAAAAAAGGGAGCAATAAAATCCTACGATGCTTTAATGGATGATATTGAAATATCCCTTTTAAAAGTCAAACAAATTTTTCCAAACCTTCCTCAATTTATATACGGACACAGCATGGGCGGTAATTTGGCTCTAAATTATCTTTTACGAAGACCATCGGGATTAAAAGGAGGAATTATCACTTCTCCTTGGTTGGCTCTTACGGAGGAACCAAATGTCGTATTAAAAGGATTGGTTTCTATTCTAAAAAATATTATTCCAAATATGACCATTGATAGCGGTTTAGATTCAAAAAATATTTCCAGTATAAGCGCAGAGATTGAGAAATACGATTCTGATCCTTTAAACCATGGAAGAATTTCCTTTCGCCTGTTTAATGAGCTCTCAAAATCAGGCAAATGGGCACTTGAAAACATACAACAATTAGCGCTACCTACACTCTTATTGCATGGCACTGATGATAAAATTACCTCACCAATTGCAAGTAAAGTAGCTGCTTCGAATAATAGCCAATTTATTCTTCATAAAGAATGGCCCAATGTTGGTCACGAGCTTCATAACGATACATGCAGAAATGAAGTTGCAAAAAAAAGCATTACCTGGATTTTAAATCAAATTTAGACTTACTTATTGCAAATCATGGATAACTTTCGCACTACATTTCAAATACCAGAAAACCAAAATAAGATAAGCTATAACACTCCTATCCTATCCATAGGCTCATGTTTTTCAGAGAACATTGGCGCAAAACTAAGCTATTATAAATTTCCTGTAACAATAAACCCATTTGGAATACTTTACAACCCCGAATCTATTGCAAACTCCATTGATCTTTTACTAGAAAATAAAGTTTTTCAAGAAGGTGATTTATTCGAACATCAAGGAGTATGGAATAGCTTTAACCATCACAGCAGATTTTCCTCAATGGACAGAAAAGAATGCCTTGAAAAAATAAACCACTCCTTAGCAAATGCCTCAACCCAATTAAAAAATATTGATGTTTTAATGCTAACTTTTGGGACTGCCTGGGTTTATCAAGAAAAAAAATCAGGAGCTATTGTTTCGAATTGCCATAAGGTAGCAGCCAAAGAATTTAATCGCTTCAAACTATCTGTTTCCGATATTGTTGAAAGATATTCCCATTTATTTTCGAAACTACGAAGTCAAAATCCGCAATTAAAAATTATTATTACCGTAAGCCCGGTTCGGCACTTAAAAGATGGAGCAGCAGAAAATCTCTTAAGCAAAGCTTCATTAATAATGGCAGTGCACGAATTGGTAGCAAAATTTGAAAATGTTTCATACTTTCCATCTTACGAAATTATGATGGATGATTTACGCGATTATCGTTTTTATGCCAACGATATGATTCACCCTGCCCCCTTGGCTATTAATTATATTTGGGAAAAATTCAAAAATGCTTGCATTAAAAATAATTCACAAAGTTTAATGCTTACTATCGATAAAATAAACCAAGCGCTTATGCATAAGCCCTTTCAACCAAAATCCGATTCCCATCAAAAATTCTTAAAATCTACATTATCGAAAATTGAAGAGATTGAGAGGAAAAATGCAACTATTTTTTTTGAACAAGAAAAACTGGATTTGTTAAACCAAATTGATTAAACTTTTACTGAATACCAAACTCCTTATTTAAAGTTTCTAAAGCAAACTGCTTATCCTTTTTTAGTTGTGCACGAAGGGCATCAACTGAATCAAATTTATATTCATTTCTAAGCTTTCTAATTATGCTAATTTTAATGAATTTCCCATACAAATTTTCTTTAAAATCAAAAAGGTGAGCTTCTATTACCGGTTTTTTTGCATAGTCATCAATTGTTGGCCTAAGCCCTATATTCATCATTCCTTTATATGACTTTTTGTCGTACTCAACCATAACAGCATACACTCCCATGCCGGGTATAAACTTGTTATCGCAGGGTAAAACATTGGCTGTTGGAAAACCTAATTTATTGCCAATTTGTTGCCCACGCACAACATTGCCCGATAAAACGTATGGGTATCCCAATAATTTTGATGCTGCCAGTAATTTTCCATGCGATAATAGGGTGCGTATATGTGTCGAGCTCAATTCTTTTTCATCAAACCGAATTTCATTTTGTTTAATCACTTTAAAATCAAATTTGCTCGAAAGTTTCTTCAACTGTTTAAAATCGCCCTTTTTATTACGACCAACAGTATTGTCGTATCCAATAAGTATGGTGTTAACGCCGAGTTTATCAACCAAAATTTGCTCAACAAAATCTTCATACTTTAATTGCGAAAACTCCTTTGTAAACGGATATAAAACTAAATGATCGAGTTTGGACTCTGTAAAAAGTTCAATTTTCTCTTCAATGGTGGTTAATAAAACAAGTTCTTTCTCAGGCGACAATACCTTTGCAGGATGAGGAGAAAAAGTAAACACCACACTTTCTCCATCTATATTTTTAGCAATATCGTTTAATTGCTTTAATACCTGTTGGTGTCCAAGGTGCACACCATCGAACGAACCTATTGTTACAACAGGGTTTTTGGCATTAAAATTCGATATGTCTTCCCAAATTTTCATTTTGCTTGGCAAAGATGCAAAATTATAAAATTCTACCACGCATTAATAACACATAGTTTTGGCAACTATTTGTTTTTGTGGTTTAGTAAAATCGTGTAAGTTTGTAAACATCAAAAAAATATAAGCATGAATAACCTTTTTATAAAAATATACATCCTATTACTGGTTTTATCCAGCTGCAAACCCGAAGTTGTTAAATACACTATAAACGGTGACTTTTCAGGTGCTGCAGGTAAATACATAAAAATTATAGACATGACTCGCCCAGGCTTAGCCCCCGACAGTATCCAATTGGATATGGGTGGTAAATTTACTTTTGAAAAAGTAGGTCTTCAACCCGGCGACTATATTCTATATTTTAAAAATGCCGATTATATTCGCATAACGCCTCTTCCCAAGGATAATATCATAATTTCTGGAAATTATGCAGATTTAATAGCTACTTACAAAATAAGTGGTTCAACGGAATCTGAAAAAGTAGAAAAAATTCTAAAAAAGCATCGCAATACTTTACTCACAATAGATACTTTAAACAGGTTTTATATGCATAACCAAATGCAGCCAAACCTTGACTCAGTTATTGAAAGACTTTCTATTATTCGTGATTCTGTAATTGACGAGGAGAAAAGATTTTTACAAGATTACATAAAAAATAATCCAGGAACCTTTGCTAGTTATATTGCATTAAGCCAGAAAATTGGACAAAACCTAAACCTATTTACACTCGAAAACGACTTGCAATATTTCGAAATGGTTGATACTGCATTATATAACCGCTTTGATACTATAGCTATAGTAAGAATGCTAAATGGCTACATTAAGAGAGGTAAAATTCAGTTGAAACAAAACGAAACGCAAAAATCACTCGCGTTGGTTGGTACAATAGCCCCAAATATTATCTTGCCTAATCCTTATGGCGATACTTTAAATCTGGAGTTACTGCGCGGAAAATTTGTGTTGGTAGATTTTTGGGGATCATGGTGCCGACCATGCAGATTGGAGCATCCAAATTTAAGAAAAGCATATTGGTGGTATCGAAACAGAGGGTTCGAAGTTTTTCAGGTGGCCATTGAGCACAATAAAACCGATTGGATAAATACCATTCGTGAAGACAAACTCAAATGGAAAAATCATGTAAGCGATTTAAATTATATGGAAAGTCAAACAGCTAGAAATTATAATGTAAAATCGTTACCTGCTAACTATCTATTAAATCCTAAGGGCGAAATAATAGCCCAGAATATTTATGGCGAAGCATTGTTGAATAAATTAAGTGAGATTTTTTCTCCAAAGCCAAAACCTGCACCAGTAGCAACAAAAACCGATACTTTAAGTGAATAAGAAAATTTATTTTGCCTCCGATGTTCATTTAGGGCATCCAAGCATTGAGAAAGCACGCTGGCGTGAAAAGCTTTTCGTGCAGTGGCTCGACGAAATAAAAACAGATGCTGCCGAATTGTATTTGGTTGGTGATATTTTTGATTTTTGGTACGAATATAAAAAGGTCGTTCCTCGAGGATTTGTACGGACTCTGGGAAAAATTGCTGAAATCGTCGATTCTGGTGTAGATGTACATTTTTTTACCGGCAATCATGATATTTGGGTATTCGACTATCTACCAAGTGAATTAGGTGTAATCCTTCACCGAGAACCTTTCACAATTGAACGTTCTGGTAAATTATTTTACATAGCTCATGGCGATGGTTTGGGCCCTGGAGATTACAGCTATAAATTATTGAAAAAGGTTTTTACCAACAAAACCCTTCAGTGGCTATTTAGCCGTCTTCATCCAAACTTTGCATTTTGGCTTGCTCATTCATGGTCTAATTCAAGCAGAAAATCGAAAGGCATTAAAGCTGAGGGGTTTCATGGAGAACAAAATGAGTACCTTTACCAATATGCGAAAGGAATTTTAAATACTGAATATTTTGACTACTTCATTTTTGGGCATCGACACCTTATGGTTAATAAACAAGTTGGGGAGAAAAGTCATTACATAAACTTAGGCGACTGGTTATATAATTTCTCATATGGGGTATTCGACGGAAACGATTTTCAACTAAAGAAACACACACTGAAATAAGCCAATACCTTAAAATACAGATTTGCAAGAGCCAAAAAAATACATAAATTTGTTATAAGACCGATAGAAAGTAGAAATAAATTATCATATAATGATTAAACGATCCAATTTCAGTTATTTATTAGCATTTCTTATCGTGGTTTTCATAGCAATTAACTCCTGCCAATCGAATAAAGGGAAATCGAAAGTTGAAGCTAAAGTTGAAGCTAAAGTTGAAAGCGAAGCTCTCTACGAAAACTTTATTGAGGTTGACAATGTAGGTGTCAATTACAAAATACCATCTCCAATGGAGATGTTTATTTTCCTTGAAAAAGCCGATGCAAACTTTTTAATGTCTAAATTACATAAGGTTGAAAGAAGTGAAAATTATCCTTCAAGGAAATTTCAAGCGCTTAATTTCGGCATTTATGCAGCCGACTTAGCCTATTGTTCAGTTTTTGGTGATTTTCAACAAGCCCTTAATTATTTTAATACTGCAAAAAACTTGGCCGCATCTTTAGGGCTTCACGAAGGATATGGGGAATCAATGGCAAGCCGAATCAATGGCAATTTGAATAACATCGATTCACTAATGGAGATTTCTGCCGATTCGTACCATTTGGCCAATCAGTTTCTAGAAGATCAAGGTCAGGGCGATATTCTTGGACTTATTTTAGTTGGAGGTTGGATTGAAGGAATTTACTTGGCTATTGAATCAATAGATGGATTAGATATGGAAAACCCAATTATTGAGCGAATTGCTGACCAACAAGTTTTGCTTGAAAATTTATTAAATTATTTAAACCTAAACGAAAATTCTAATAATATCTCAGAGGTAATTTCTGAATTAGGACAAATACAAGAGGTATTTGACGAACTTTATTTTAATGACGAAAACACCTTAATTACTAAAAAACAATTTGTTGACATTTCAAACGAAATAAAATTGTTGCGTAATACATATATTAACTAGTATATGGCCAAAACGACTAATATATTAATACATTTCACCAAATTAATTATAGTAATTCTGCCATTATTTGTTAACTTATCTAGCAATGCCCAAAATTGCTCAAAAAAGAAATTGGCAACAAAAGAAATGAGGCTTGAATATGATTACAGGGGACAATCGTTATTTATTGAATTAGGCAATGGCGATTCAAAGAGCTTAAATATAGTTTTATACTCGAAACAGAATTATAGAATTTTTGTGGTAGCTGAACAAAAACTTGGGAAAGTTGATTATGAGGTTATTGTTCCCCGTAAAAAGTTTAACCGCATTGTTAAAGATGTGCAACCCAAAATTGTTACCGTTTATAAAAAAGACCCGAATGGTTTCTATTTATACAATACCGATGGAGAACGAATACCTACCGGTGAGGAAATAATAATGGATACTACTTGGACTCGCAAAACAACAACAACAAGAGAGCTTATATATGATAGCCGAACTGCAGAATCGCCTTACTGGTTGGCAACTCCTAACAAAACACAGCTTATTACCATTAATGTACACATTGAAGCTACAGATAAAATTCAAAATGGCTGTGTGGGCGTTTATGTTGGCCGCGAATTTTCGAACATTTACCAATTTCGCCGATAAAACAATAGTATCCACCCTATTTACTAACTTTACATGTAACCAATTTTATTTGACAACGTCAAAAAACCGCAAATACATTGATAAGAATTAATAACCAAAAAAATTTAGCATGAAAGATTTTTTAAAGTATACCCTTGCAACTCTAGTTGGTCTTTTGTTGTACTCGGTAGTAAGCATATTCCTATTCATAGGAATTATTGGTGTTATATCGGCAACTACAGGCGATAAAGAAGCCACCATAGAACCAAATACAATTTTGTATTTAAAACTTAATGATCAAATCGTTGATCGTGCCACGGACAATCCGTTCGAAAACTTCAATTTCCAAGCCATGGAACCTAATAAACAGCTTGGACTAAACAACATTCTCGAAAATTTAAAAAAGGCAAAAACCGACGATAATATTGAAGGTGTGTTTATGGAAATGTCGATACTTAGAGCAGGTCTAGGTACTATTGAAGAGATAAGAAATGCCCTTCTTGACTTCAAAGAAAGCGGCAAATTTATTTATACCTATTCAGAAGCAATGACCCAAAGTAGTTATTACCTGGCTACAGTCTCAGATAAAATTTACATGAATCCGGTTGGGGGGCTTGAAATTAAGGGTTTACAAGCCAAAATTGCATTCTTTAAAGGCACACTTGAAAAGCTTGGAGTTGAACCTTTAATTTTTCGTTACGGAAAATTTAAAAGTGCCATCGAGCCCTTTATGCTAGATAAAATGAGCGAATCGAATAAGGAACAAACACGTACTTTCGTTCAATCAATTTGGGATCATATTGCAGTAAATATTGCTAAAGAACGCAATATATCAGTAGAGCAACTTAATAAAATTGCCAATGATTTTGCGGTTCGTAATATTAATGATGCTGTTACCCACAATATTATTGATGCCGCCAAATATCGCGACGAAGTAATTGACGAACTGGTTGAATTAACTAAAGCTGAAAAACCAGAAAAACTTAAGTTCGTTCGTTTAGGAAAATACAGCAATGTAAAGACCGAAAAAGACAAAAAGAAACATAAAAATGATAAAATTGCAATTATTTATGCTAGCGGTGCAATACATTCAGGTAAAGGCGACAATCAATCTATCGGTTCCGAAACTATTTCAGTTGCTCTACGCAAAGCACGTCGCGACAGTACTATAAAAGCCATTGTTTTACGCGTAAACTCACCTGGTGGCGATGCATTAGCTTCTGATGTTATTTGGCGCGAAGTTACCTTAGCACAACAAGTGAAACCATTGATAGTATCAATGGGCGACCTAGCCGCATCGGGGGGGTATTATATTGCTTGCCCAGCCGATGTTATTGTTGCTAACCCAACAACTTTAACAGGTTCAATAGGTGTGTTTGGTTTACTTTTCAATTCACAAGAACTAATGAATAAAAAGCTTGGCATAACTTTCGATGGTATTCAAACACATAAATTTTCAGATCTTCCTGATTTAACACGCACCATGCGAGAAGACGAAAAAGAAATTATACAAGGTTCAGTAAATGGAATTTATGAAGTATTTATTGAGCATGTTGCCAAGGGTAGAAATACTAGTACCGATGAAATTGATAAGGTAGGACAAGGTAGAGTATGGAGTGGAATTAACGCAATCGATATTAATTTAATTGATGAGTATGGTGGTTTATCTCGGGCTATTGAAATTGCAGCTAAAAAAGCAAATCTAACTGACTATAAAACCGTAGATCTACCTGAACCACCCGATCCTTTTGAAGAGATAATAAAGCAATTAACAGGTAATGTTAAAGTGAATTTGCTTCAAAAAGAATTGGGAGATAACTACTACTTTTACCAAAAAATAAAAGCGCTACAAACCATGCAGGGAATACAAGCCCGAATGGATTATGATATAGAACTATATTAAGTAATTGTATCACCAACAGGTTTTTAAACCTGTTGGTGATATTTCTATAAAAGAATAAAAACAAAATAAGACCTTAGGGTCTTTTTTGTTTTATAACAATTAAATCCATTAAAAAACCATTACTTTTGCGTTCAACTTTTAAAACTGAATAAAAATGTCATATACAACAGAACAAATATTTAGTGCTCTTCGAAAAGTAAATCATCCTGAACAACAAAAGGATATTATTACTTTAGGAATGGTGCAAGAACTTGAAATAGAGGATAAAAAAATAGTATTTGCGCTTGTTTTCAATAAAGAAAATACGACAAATATTGCCCATTTAAAAAAGGCTTGTGTCGAGACAATTGAAAATGAATTAGGATCGGAAGTGGAAATTCGTGGAAATATAAAGGCTATGACTCTTCAGGAAGAAACTGAGAAACCGCTTTCAAAAGTTAAAAATATAATTGCAATTGCTTCTGGTAAAGGGGGTGTCGGTAAATCTACGGTTGCATCAAATTTAGCCGTTGCTTTGGCAAAAACCGGTGCAAAAGTTGGATTGGTTGATGCAGACATTTATGGTCCATCGGTTCCTAAAATGTTCGATTGTGAAAATGCCAAACCTGAAGTAACTAAAGTAAACAGTGCTGAAGTAATAATTCCGATTGAAAAGTATGGCGTAAAATTATTATCCATTGGATTCTTTGTAAATCCTGAAGATGCTTTAGTTTGGCGTGGCCCAATGGCCACAAATGCATTAACGCAATTATTAATGCAGGGCGATTGGGGCGAACTCGATTACCTGTTAATCGATCTGCCACCGGGCACAAGTGATATTCATCTTACTTTGGTTCAATCGGTAGCTGTAACAGGAGTTATAGTAGTTAGCACTCCGCAAGATGTAGCTTTAGCCGATGCCATTAAAGGAATAAATATGTTTACCGGTAAAAAAATAAATGTTCCGGTATTAGGCTTAATTGAAAATATGGCCTGGTTTACTCCTGCCGAATTGCCAGAAAATAAATACTATATATTTGGGAAAGGAGGCTGCGAAGAATTAGCTAAAAAGTTAGATTTAAACTTATTAGCTCAAATACCAATAGTTCAAAGCATTCGCGAAGGAGGCGATTCTGGTGAACCTGTTGCAACTAATTCCGAAACCATTACTGGGCAAGCATTCGCTCAATTAGCAGAAAAGGTAGTTGCTTCTATTGAGAATAGAACCAATAATACCAATGCTACAAAAAAAGTGAAAATTGACCCAAATGCAAGTTGCGGTACCAAATAAAATACGGTAAATTAGAACCAAACATGGTTGTAGAAAACAATTAAAAATAATTGTATATTACAATTTCAAACTAAAAAACCAAGAACATGGCTAAAATACGAGAAATTAAAAGCGAAGTAAATTATCTTATTTTCGAAATAATATCAGACTGCAACACCTACATGGGTCTTCATCGTGAGAATAAAGACAAGACCATAAAGTTAATTGAAGAAGCTGTTGAATTACGAAATGATCTTATTCAAAAAATAAATCATCCGAAAGAAAATTCGTCGAAATATTTCAAA